>JAKALI010000146.1 GCA_021813195.1 Pseudomonadota bacterium | reverse complement strand
GCCCCCGATTCGAAAACGGATACCGGCCGTCCACCTGGTCCATCCGGATCGACGATCGCCGGGATCTTGTTGTTCGGGGAAATCTTTAGGAAGTTCGGCTCGAATTGGTCGCCCCGCGTGATGTCGACGGGGTGAATCATGTAAGGAAGCCCCAACTCCTCCATGGCAATCGAAATTTTATAGCCGTTCGGGGTCGACCAGAAATAAAGGGCGATGGGCAGGGGTTTTGCCGGCATGGGTAGGGGAACCCTTGAGGCTTTGAGTTGCTGTTGAAGGTGCGACGTCAGGGAATGAGCACGGTTGAGCCCGTCGTACGGCGCGCTTCTAAGTCGCGATGGGCTTGAGCTGCGTCTTTGAGTGCGTAGCGTTGGCGCACCTCGATGCGAATGGCGCCCGACGCCACCATGGCGAACAATTCGGCGGCATTCGCGCGCAGATCTTCCACCCGCGCGGTGTAGGCCATGAGCGATGGTCGGGTCGCATAGAGCGATCCTTTGAGCTGGGCGAGATCGAAGGGCGGAACGGGTCCGGACGCGTTGCCGAAGCTCACCCACATGCCGCGCGGTTTCAAACACTGCAGTGAGGCCGGAAACGTGTCCTTGCCGATCGAATCGTAGACGACATCGCACCCAACCCCGCCCGTGATTTCGGCCACGCGCTCGACGAAATTCTCAGACGTATAGTCGATGACATGTGCGGCGCCATGTTCGCGCGCCAGCCGGCCTTTTTCCGGGGAACCGACCGTGCCGATCAAAGTCGCGCCGAGTGCGCGTGCCCACTGGCAGGCGATGAGCCCGACGCCGCCGGCGGCGGCATGAAACAGCATCGTCGTCGCGGGACCGACGGGATAGGTTTCGCGGAACAGATAGCGCACCGTCATGCCCTGCAACATCATGGCTGCGGCCGTTTCGAAGGAAATTTCGTCGGGCAGCGGCACGATGCGATCGGCCGCAATCGTGCGCACCTCAGCGTAGCCACCAAGTTCGGTCGCGTATGCCACCCGCGCTCCGACCGAAAATTCGGTGACGTCGGGTCCGGTGGCGATGACTTCACCGGCGCCCTCCATCCCGATAATGCCAGGTAGCGAAGGCAAAGGATAAAGCCCGCTGCGGTGATAGATGTCGATATAGTTGAGCCCAATCGCGCGCTGGCGGATCAGCACCTCGCCCGGGCCCGGCTGGGGCGTTTCGATCGTCTCCCAAGTCAAGACATCCGCCTCACCGGGGGCATAAATCCGCATGGCACCGGCCATATCGAAGGTCCTCTCGTTGGTCTGCGCCAGTTGGGCATACTTGATCTTGCCCACATGATGCCTTGACCCGGCCATGGCCAGTCAATAATCGCTGTCGCCACAGCATTACGGGGATAACGATGCCGTTTCGACCCGGCCGCCACTCGGCCGCCAGATGGCCCGCGGCCGCCCGGAACGGCGTCATGCAGCCCAAGCTTGCGACGTCGGGTTCGATCCGGTCGGGACCTTTCGGCGGCGTTGTGGCTGCGCTAGTTCTGGGAGGCTGCGTTGCCGGAGAAGGTCCCCAGGTCGTCTCGCCCAAGGCGGGTCTCAAATGCGTCGATGACAGCCCAGCGTGCGTCGCTGAGCGGCAGGCCACGCTTAAGTCTCTGTTGGCGGACCCTAACCGCGGCTGGGTCAAAGAGCGGCCCGATGCGGCGGCCTATGCTTCGGGCGTGCGCCTGTTCGCCTTCAAAAAGCAGAAGAAAGACCTGAGTTGTCCAGAGCTTCAAGCCGGACGGCACGAGGCGGAGGCGGCCCCTGCGGCATTACGCGCCCCTGGTAGCGGGCTCTCGCCAGCCCAAATCTCGCGAGGGGTCATGCTTGCGGGAGAAATCGGCCGAGAACTCACCCAAGAGTTTCAGCGCCGCTGCCGCAAGAGCTGAAGAAGTTCTACGACTCTCAGACCTCTTTTCAAACGGGTGGCGGGACGTCACAACTTGCAATTCGATCCTGGCGGCTAAACCAGTAACGGACCTTGATTCATGAGCGTGCAGGACTTCGTCGACGTCATCGTCACCTTCGTCAAGACGCACGAGTCCTGGGCTATTCCGATCGCCTTCCTCGTCGCTTTCGCCGAGAGCTTCTGCTTTTTCTCCATCATCTGGCCGGGAACTGCGATCCTCATCGCCATCACGGCGCTTCTTGCCGCAAGTGGTGCGGATCAAGGGCTCGTCGTTCCCGCAATTATCGCAGCCGGCCTTGGCGGAACACTCGGCTATGCCGTTTCCTATTGGATCGGACTCTACTTCAAAGACAGCATCCCCAACATCTGGCCGTTCAAAAATCGCCCCGAGCTCATTCAGCATGGCGAGAACTTCTTTGCCCGCTGGGGTGGGTGGGGCGTATTCGTAGGGCATTTCTTCGGGCCCGTCCGCGCTGTCATTCCTGTCGTGGCCGGCATGTTCCGCATGCGTCAGCTTCCGTTCCAGATTGCGAATGCTGCGAGCGCGTTCATCTGGGCGGCTGGCGTCATCGCGCCGAGCTTTTTCGCTGTGACGTTCCGGGACGACATCGTCGCGTTTGTGCGCGAGCATCAGCTTCTGATTGCGGGGCTGTTGTTCCTGCTTGCGGCCATGAATGCGATCCCGATGCCGTTGTTTGCCATTCCGACGCTGCTGGTTTTTTTCCTGTTGGCGCTCGCATTCATCTACGCCGGCGCCAGTCCGCTCTTGGCAATTGTCGCCTCCATTGCGGGGGCGTTCGCAGGCGACGCGATTGCCTACGTCCAAGGCCGGCGGCACGATGGCGAACTGCACGAGGTCTGGCCCAACAGCTGGAGCCCCGAGTCCGGCGAGCAAGCCGTCGCGTTCATGCGCAAGCGCGGACTCGCCGGTCTCCTCTTTTCGAAGTTCCACACCACATTGCGATCGTTCGCACCGCTCGCAGCGGGAAGTCTCGCGCTCCCGCGCGGGGGCTTCTTTGCCGCGAGCCTTGTCTCGTGTGTGATTTGGACGGCTGTTCTTCTGGCGCCAATTTTTGTGCTGAGACACTATTTTCCGATCTGATGGGATCTGGGCGGCAAATGGTCTTCAGCCCGTGGCGCATTTGATCTGCGCATCAGCGTCGGCGTGAATGGCGAGATCACGGATGGTCGGATTGCGGCCCGACAGGGCATTATCCGGATCCCAGCCGATGCTGACCGTCTCGAAGCGAGGCTCCTTGGCGTCATAAACGATCAGCCGTCCGGCGAGACTTTCTCCCGCGCCCGTGATCTCCTTCAAGATCTCGGTCGCAACCAGCGTTCCGATCACGCCAGCGACCGCACCAAGAATTCCGACTTCGGCGCAGTTGGCAACGGTGCCTGGAGGTGGCGCTTCTGGGAACAGGCAGCGATACGTGGGATAGGGTGTGCCGTCTTTGGATTTGAGGTGCGGCTTGAATGTCGTCACGTAGCCGTCGAAGGGGCCGAGTGCGCCGAAGACCAGCGTGCGTTGCGCCAGATAGCACGCGTCAGAGACCAGATAGCGTGTGGCGAAATTATCTGAGCCGTCGGTGATGATGTCGTAGGCGCTGACAAGGCCGATGGCATTTTGCCAGTCGATACGGCACGCGTGCGTCTCGACATTCACATGCGGATTGATACGGGCGATTGCGGCGCGCGCGCTCTCCACCTTGAGCGCGCCGATCGCTGCCGTCTCATGGATGATCTGGCGCTGGAGATTATCGAGCGAAACGGTATCGTGATCGACGATACCGATGGTGCCGACGCCGGCCGCAGCCAGATACATCAGGATGGGTGAACCGAGCCCGCCGGCGCCGATGACGAGCACGCGCGCGGCCTTGAGCTTCTGCTGGCCCTGTCCGCCGACTTCCTTCAACACGAGATGGCGCTTGTAGCGCTGGATTTCGTCTGGGCTGAGCATCGTTGGTAGCGTAGCAGGCCTCGTGCCGGGTCCATCCGGATTTCCCACCATGCCGCGCCGTGCCGCGGGGTGCAAGAACACAACCGCCGGCTAGTCTCCCAGCCGGCGGCGCAACATCGAGGCTCGGAGCGAGGATCAGCCGTAACGGTAGGGCGGGCCGGCCTTCTTCATCGTTTCGCGGTAGTTCTTCAAGATCTCGATGACTTTGGCGCTGCGCGGGCTCTGGGCTGCAATTTCGTCCCAGAATTTCATCGCCTCGTCCTCGATCTTGCTCCACTCGGCTTCGGGAATGGATGTCAACTCCAGCTTGCCGCCGGTGGTGCGGTAATGGGCCTCCCCCCACCAGTACCAATGCTGGCGATAATAGTGCGAGCTGTCCATGCAGAGCTTGAAGAGCTGCTTCAAGTGGTCCGGCAGCGCATTCCATTTCTCGGTGTTGGCGAAGTAGGAACCGGCCCAGGCACCCGAGATGTTGTTCGTCAGGTAGTACTTCGTCACGTCGGCCCAGCCGACGGTGTAGACCTCGGTGATGCCCGACCAGCAGATGCCGTCAATTTCACCTGTCTGCAACGCCACCTGGACGTCTTCCCAGGGCACCGTCACAGGTACGACGCCGAAGCGCTGCAGGAATTTTCCGCCCGTCGGGAACGTGAAGACGCGCAGACCTTTCAGATCTTCGATCGACCGGATGGGCTTCTTGGTCGCGAAGTTGCACGGATCCCACGCGCCGGTGCCGAGCCACGTGACGCCTTTCACTTCACCGTAGGCTTCTTCCCAGATCTTATTGAGGCCGTAGTGGTTCCAAAGCGCTGGGACGTCGAGACTGTAGCGCGAAGCGAAGGGGAAGTACGCACCAAACACGGAGACGTCGACGGGTGCTGCAATGCTGTCGTCGTCGCTTTGAACCGCGTCGATCGTACCCGCCTGCATAGCGCGGAAAAGCTCGCCCGTCGGGACGAGCTGATCAGCATGGTAAAGCTCGATCACCATCTGACCGTTGGCAACCTTGTTGAAGGCGTCGATCGAGGGTTTGATGACATGCTCGGCGAGCGCGGGACCAGCATAGGTCTGCAGCCGCCATTTAATCGTTGATTGCGAGCGTACCGCTGGGGCTGCCAGAGTGGATGCCCCAACGGCGGCCGCGGTTGCGGCACCAGCCTTCTTCAAAAAGTCGCGTCTGCGTGTCGTCATGTCTTCCACTCCTGGACTATCAGCTCCCGGTTCCGTGCCAATCTGCGGGCCAACCAGCGGCCGTGGAGAGTATGCCAGATGCTCGACCACGGCTTCATCGCATCAACCCATGCTCATCTCCCAGCGACCGTGTTGGGGAGCCACAACGCGATCTGAGGGAAAATCATCAGCAAAACGAGCGTTACGAACATGATCGCCGCGAAGGGGATGATCGAACGATAGATGTCAGCCAGCGATACCTCACTCGGCGCCAGCGCGCGCATGAGGAACAGATTGTAGCCGAACGGCGGCGTCATGTACGCGATCTGGCAGGTGATGGTGTACAGCACGCCGTACCAGATGAGATTGAAATCGAGGCTAGCGGCTAGCGGAATGTAGAGCGGTGCCACGATGACGAGCATGGCGGTATCGTCGAGGAACATGCCGAGCAGAATGAAGGACAACTGCATCAGGATCAGCACCTGCCAGGGCGACAGACCGAGATCTTGAATGAAGAGCCCTTCGATGACTTTGACGGCGCCAAGGCCGTCGAACACCGCCCCGAAACAGAGCGCGGCGAGAATGATCCACATGAACATACAGCTGATGTTCAAGGTTTTGCGCAGCGTTTCGTGGAAAATGGCGAACGTCAGGCGCCCTTTGACGAGGGCGGCGAGTGTGGCGGCGGTCGCGCCGAACGCCGAGCTTTCGACGAGGCTGGTAACGCCCATTAGGAACAGCCCGGTCATGGCGAAAAAGATGGCAAGCGGAATGATGCCGGCTTTCAGGTGGGCGATCTTCTCACCCAATGGCAAATTGCGTTCTTCGAGGGCGATAGGCGGGCCAAGCGCGGGGTTCAACCGGCAGCGCACGACGATGTAGAGAATAAACAGCGTTGCCATCAGCAGGCCGGGGAAGACGCCGGCAAGCCACAAATCACCGATCGGCTGGCGCGCGATCATCCCGTAGAGCACGAGTACGACGCTTGGAGGTACGAGAATTCCCAGGGTGCTACCAGCCTGTATGACACCCGTCACCATGAGTTTGTCGTAGCCACGCCGCAGCAATTCCGGCAACGCGATCGTGGCGCCAATCGCAAGCCCAGCGACGCTCAAGCCGTTCATAGCCGATATGACGACCATGAGAAGGATGGTGCCGATGGCAAGCCCGCCCGGCAGCGAGCCCATCCATACATGGAACATTTTGTAGAGGTCCTCGGCGATGCCGGACTCCGACAGCATGTAACCCATGTAGATGAAGAGCGGCAGCGTGAGCAGCGGATACCACTTCATCAGTTTCATGCCGGCACTGAAGGCCATTTCGGTTCCGCCGTCGCCCCACAACAGCAGAGCTGCCGCTGCCGCAACGAAGCCGATCACTCCGAATACGCGTTGCCCAGTGATGAGCAGCATCATCATGGTCGAGAACATCAAGAGCGCGATGAGGTCATAACTCATGGGATCGGTCTCCCACGCGCTTCCGCCAGGTTGCGCAAGAATGTCGCGATCGCCTGTAGCAGCATCAGCGAAATACCGATCACCATGATGATCTTGATCGGCGCCATGTACGGCGCCCAAGACGAATAGCTGCGTTCGCTGTATTCGAGGGCATACTTCGTACTTGAGATGCCGCCGATCAGCAGCATCACGAGATAGAAGATGAGGAACAAGATGGTCACGCTGTCGACTATCGCGCGCGTCTTTAAGGACCAGCGGCCCCAGGCGACGTCCATGCGGACGTGTGCGCCCTGCTGAAGCGAGTACGCGCCACCGAGCATGTAGTAGGCGACCATCACGAATTGCGCCATTTCCAGCGTCCACGCCGCCGGAATCGCAAAGGCTTTGGTGTAGGAGGAGTAAAGCAGGATCGCGAGCATCACGAGCACGAGATACATCGCGATGAGCCCGACAGCGCGAGCGATCTTCTCCACGACCTGCACGAAGGCGATCACAGCACCGGGCATGCGTGGCCACCGTCGTGGAGTGCAAGCATTTGCAAAGCGGGTGAGTGACTGTTCGGCCGCGGTCGAGGTCGTCTCACGGCGGCGAAGCCGCGTTGTGCATCCGCGATACGATCAATCAGCAAGCAAACGCGCATCTGAAATCCCCTCAGCCCGCATGTAGAGCCTACGTTGGGAGTTGCGTCATTTGCAACAGCTATTCCTATGGTTCACACTCGGCGACACGGGTTTGAATGTGCAATGCAGCAAACGCCGCCACACGGCGCTTTGGTGCGCCCCGGCACGTCTGGGGCGTGGGACATGAGGTTAGAGTTCCCGGGGAGCAGCTGTGCGCGGTTCAGGTTTTTGCCGCGGCTGGTTCGACGAACAACTCGCTTGTGTAGTAACGCTCCGCACAGCTTGGCGAGAATGTAACGACGGTTTTTCCGGTCATGTTCTCTTGGGTTGCGACGGTGATTGCCGCTGCGAGGTTGGCGCCCGTCGAGATGCCGCCAGGAATACCCTCCATCTTCGCGAGCAGTCGGGAGGTCTCGAAAGCCTGCTCATTGGAAATCGTGATGATGTCGTCAATCAGCTTAGTATCGAGAACGCCGGGTACGAAACCCGCGCCGATGCCCTGGATTTTGTGTGGGCCTCGGTTGCCCCCCGACAGCACAGGACTTCCGGACGGCTCGACCGCATAAATCTTGAGGTTCGATTTGCGGGATTTGAGGACGCTGCCGCAGCCGGTGAGAGTTCCGCCCGTGCCGACGCCGATAACGAGCACGTCGACATTGCCATGCGTATCGTTCCAAATTTCCTCGGCCGTCGTGCGTGCATGGACCGCAGGGTTCGCAGGATTTTCAAACTGGCTCGGCTGGACGGCGTCCGGCGTCGAAGCAAGGATTTCGTTGGCACGTTGGATGGCCCCCGGCATGCCGGCGGCTGCGGGCGTCAATTCCAACTCGGCACCCAAATGTGCGAGGATCTTGCGGCGCTCAATCGACATCGATTCTGGCATCACCAGCATCAGTCTGTACCCGCGCGCTGCTGCAACGAACGCAAGCCCGATGCCCGTATTGCCCGAAGTCGGTTCGACGAGCAGGCTCTTGCCGGGCGTGATCTTTCCCTCGGCCTCCAGCACATCGATCATGGAGACGCCGATGCGGTCCTTGACGCTTGAGAGGGGGTTGAAAAATTCAAGCTTCATGAGGATGTCGGCGCGCGCACCGAAATGCTTGCCGATCTTCGCCAGTCGCACGAGCGGCGTGTGTCCGATCGTTTCAGTAATGTCGTTATAGATGCGGCCCCGGCCCCAGGTCGTGGTTGCTTCGAGCGTCTTGATCTGAGGAAAATCGGTCATGGTCGGCCCAGCCCTTATTTTGTGACGATCGTGTGGACCCGCGGTGCGGGCGCAGTCATCGGTTCTTCGTCCGTGACATAGCCGCCACCGCTCCGCTCGGCAATCATGTTGGGGCCAGAACGCAGCTAGGCGCCGCTGATACCGCCCGTTGATCCGAACCCGCCCGAACCTCGCGCGCTCGCCGCCAGCGTCTCAAACAGTTCAAATGCGATGCGGCCGACGCGGGCGACCACGAGCTGGGCGATGCGGTCCCCGCGCCGGATGGTAAAGGGTTC
>JAKALI010000145.1 GCA_021813195.1 Pseudomonadota bacterium | reverse complement strand
CATTGCACACATCCTCGTACGTGCAGCCGCGCTTCATGGGCACCTGGTCGACATAGCGCTGCCGCACCTCTGCCTCACTGATGCCCCATTTTTTCGCGTACTGCTTGTAGAGCGAATTGGGTCCGTCATTCCAAAGAGGCGAGTCCAGCAAATTGCCGGGGCAGATGGAGTTGACGCGCACGCCAAATTCGGCCAGTTCGAGCGCGATGCTTTGCGTGAGGCCGATCCCACCAAACTTGCTCGCCGCGTACGCCGAGTTCTTGTAGGTGCCCTTCTTGCCGGACTTGGAATTGATCTGGAGGATGACACCCTTGCGCTGCGCCTTCATAACCTTCGCCGCGTGCTTGGCAACCAGGAAATAGCCAAAAAGATTTACATTGATTACGGCACGCCATTTTTCCGCCGGAAACTCGGTCACCTCTTCAGCAATGAGAATGCCCGCATTCGAGACCGCGATGTCCAGCCGCCCGAACTCCTGCACCGCGCGATCAATCATCGCCTTAACTTGGGCTTCGTCCGTCACGTCCACCTTGAAGGCGATTGCCCGGCAATCGGTCGTCGCCATGATCTCGCTCGCCGTAATCTTGGCCGTTTCCTCGTTGAGGTCGGCGACGACCACGTGTGCGCCTTCTTGGGCCAGCCGCTTCGAGATTGCCTTACCCAGTCCCTGCCCGCCGCCGGTGACAATGGCTATCTGATCTTGCAAGAGCCTGGTCATTGGATCTAGTCCTCCAGCATGATTCTGAGAAATTCCTGTTCCGCCTCCGCCGTCCACTCGCGTCCGTTCTTGAGTTTAGCATAGACCGTCGGGAGCTTGGCCTTCAAATCAGCCAGTGAGGTGAGAGGCATGTCTTTGATCTGAGGGAATATGACAACCTTGCCAGGGAAGGTCGTGTCTTTCACCGCTTGCAAGCCATCGCGGGCCGCGCTGAGTGAGCCGATAGCCGCCACGGACCGGTTCGTCGAGAGCTGGCCGGATTCTGCCTGATGAAGCATCAATCGCAAATCGGCGATTGTCGAAGCCGAATGGCCGAAAAAGCGATTGGATTTCAGATACACGTCACTCAGCTCCAACTTCGCCATCGTCCCGCGCGCGACGCCGGCAAAGATGTTCATGATGCCTTTAGGGGCAAGATAGGTGGCGGCGTCTGTGATGACAGCCGGAATTGGCGCCAACACGATAATGTCGTCAAAGCCCTGTTCTTTGAATCGCGCCATGCCCGCCTGGTATTCTTCCTTGCGCGTGGGGTTGAGGCAGATGAATTCGATGCCTTTTGCTCGCGCTTCCTCGGCAAAAGAGTCTCGCAGGTCGTCAAGCCGTAGGTCGCTTACGTCTGTGCACACAACAATCTTGGGTCCATCCGTCAGTTGGATCGCGCGTTGAGCGTGCATCCGGCCCATCGGTCCACCGGCGCCGACAAACCATGCCCGACCACCGGGGCGAAGCTTGGAGCGTGCTGGCACATCACTATAAGCCGCGGAGACATCGGTGCCGGTACTTCCCACGTATAACCAGCGGTCATAATGAACACGCCCCACATCCACTGTCACCGGTCGCGACAATGCTTTATCGGCCAGAATTGTCAGAATCCCAAAGTGACTAAGGCGCGGGCTGACGGCTTCAATCATATCTGGATCAGCGCCCAGGAAAACAATGTCATCGATCTTTTCGACAGGAGGATTCACGATCTCAGGTACCGTCGTGACCTTGATGCCCAGACGCTTGGCGCGTTCTCCGAGCCACTGGGCAAAAGCGGCAGGCACGTTCGTTAGAAGCAATTGAGCTAGAGCTGAGTCTTCGTCAAACCCTCGACTGATTGAGTAAGCGCGATCGCCGCTCTGTGGCGTGCCGATGATCCAGGTGATGCCGCCTTTCTTGAGAGCCGTACGATATTCCAATTGGTAAGCGGCGACGACGCACGCCCACGGTTCCGCCAGCGCGCTCTCGGCATAGCCGGTTTCGGGCTGAACGGGGATAAGGTAATTGCCGTCATCACCATTCAACACCCGCTGATCAATGACGCCGTATTTCGACAGGCCACCCTGGATCAAGTAACCATAGGCATAGCCCTTCCCACCCACGACAATGTCAGCTTGAATGATGAAACGATCTCCGACCTTGTACCGATCGCGCAGGTTCTCACCGACGCCGACGACCGTCATGGTGACCTCATGCCCAAGGACAATGGGTTCTTTCTGAATGTCACGCGTGATGCGAGGATGTTCCCGACCGAGAGAGATGACTTTGATGTCCGAAAAGCACAAGCCGCAGGCATCGTGCCGGACGAGCAATTCGTCCGGGCCATACTGGGGGATCGGCACCTCAATCGGTTTGCCATCGCGCCCTAGGTTTTCCATCCCAGCGCCGTAGAGCGGCCAGAGCCGGTTCGGCCCCTTAATTTGTTTACCGCTCTGGTACTGCGCTATTTTATCGGACACGTTTTTCTCCTTTCGTCTGAATCAGACAAATGAAGGATGACGAAGGACAATTCATTCTCATCCTTCGTCATGGATCTTTCGTCCGTTGATTGTGAGATTCGCCCAACCCATTCTGAACACCCGCGTCCAATGTCCAACGTCGGGCGATTCCTGGTCCATCCAACTCTCGAGATTATTCTGCCCCGGCGATGAATGATTCGACGTTTTTGCGGGCTTCGCTGTCGGTGAACTGCTTGGGCGGCGACTTCATAAAGTACGACGAAGGCGCGACCAGCGCACCCTTGAGCCCGCGGTCGAGCCCAATCTTGGCGCAGCGCACCGCATCGATCACAACACCCGCGCTGTTAGGACTGTCCCACACCTCCAACTTAACCTCTGCCTTGAGCGGAACGTCACCGAAAGTGGTCCCTTCCATCTGGATGTGGCAGAACTTGCGATCCGCCAGCCAGGGAACGTAATCGCTGGGACCTACGTGAACGTTTCCGGGCGCCAACTCGTAGGGGAACTGGCTCGTCACGGCATTGGTCCTTGCTGATCTTTTTCGATTCAAGTCGCTCGCGCTCCAGCATGTTCATGAAATCAGTATTGCCGCCGAAGTTCAACTGGTACGTCCGATCCAGTCGTACTCCCCGATCGGCAAACAATCGCGTCAGGACACGGTGCGTGATCGTCGCCCCGACTTGCGACTTGATGTCGTCGCCGATGACGGGCAAGCCACGTTCCTCGAACCGCTTTTGCCAGTATTTTTCACGGGCGATGAACACTGGAATACAATTGACGAATGCACAACCGGCTTCCAGGATTTGCTCGACGTACCACTTGGTCGCCATCTCGCTGCCGACCGGCAAGTAGCTAATCACGACGTCTGTCTTGGTATCCTTGAGAATCTTGACGATGTCTGCCGTGGGGCCAGGGGCTTTGGTGATGATTTGGGAAAGATACTTGCCCAGACCGTCGTGCGTCATCCCGCGGTACACGGGGACGCCCAGCTTGGGTACATCGGCGAACTTGTAGGTATTGCTCGGCGGCGCGTATATTGCCTCGCCCAAGTCTTTGCCGACTTTGTTGACGTCGATGTCGAATGCGGCGGTGAATTCAATGTCGCTAATATGATAGCCTCCGAGACGGACGTGCATGAGCCCGGGGACAAATTCATCGTCCTTGGCATTCCTGTAGTAATGCACGCCCTGGACGAGCGACGACGAGCAATTGCCCACGCCGATAATTGCGACGCGGACTTTCTTACTTGTCTTCTCTGCCACGATTACTTTCTCCCTCGATAAAGAATATTCTAGTCCGCAGGGTCTTCGGGTGTCGAAGACGCCGGAAAACTAGTCGATCCCAGACCCATCATCGATGAGTCCATCGGTCAGCCAATTTGAACGAACCGTCCAACAGATGCCTGTGCCGGGTTGTTCGTGTCTGCCTCAGGACTGCGCGGCCACCCAGAGGTATGGCTCTTCGATCAAATTCTTGATGTATTGCAGGAACTGCGCCGCAGGCGCACCATCGACCAGGCGATGATCAAACGCCAGACTGAGTATCGTCATTTGCCTGATCACGACTTGGCCGTCGCGAACCGCTGGTTGCGATGTGATCGCACCGACACCCAGGATGGCTGCCTCCGGCAAGTTGATCACGGGCGTAAAGGCGAGCACGTCGTACATCCCCAGGTTGGTGATTGTAAACGTCCCACCCGTTAGATCGTCCGGGAGGGACTTTCCATCGCGCGCGCGACTGACTAACTCACGGAACTCGCTGCCGAACTGGCGCAGGCTCTTTTGATCTGCGTCGCGGATGACGAGCACCAACAAACCACGCTCGGTTTCCACGGCCATGCCCAGGTTCACGTGCGCGAGGCGCTCGATCGAATCCGGGGTCAGACGCGCGTTCATGTAGGGGAACTGCCGCAGTGCGGTCGCAACGATCTTAGCAAGCAGGTCATTGTAACTCGGCGCGAATCCCCACTCTTTTTCCACGTGAGCCTTAAGCCGTCCTCGCATTGCCACGAACTCGGTGGCATCTGCCTCCATCAGCAGCGTCACGCGGGCGGTCGTGTGAACACTGGTTGCCATCCGTTCAGCGATGATCCCGCGGACGCCTTTCAGCGGAACTCGCTCCAAGACCTCTGCGGCGCTCAAAGTGGGCATGGCAGCGGGCTGGGGAGCGAGCGGCTGAGGGGCGGGAGGCGACTTGGCTCGCTCTACATCTTCCTTCGTGATTCTGCCACCCGGTCCAGTGCCGGTCAGTGTGCGCAAATCGAGACCAACTTCGGCTGCCACCCTCTGCGCAACCGGGGTCGCCCGTGGGGTTTGCGCCAGGTAAGCCAGGACATCTCTTTCGGTAACCCGCTGTCCGCCACCTCCCGTGGGAGTAACGAGTGCTACATCAATTCCTTCTTCCACTGCCAGTTTGCGCGCACGGGGAGAGGCGAAGACCTTGCCGATCTGTTTGGGAGCTTGAACTTGCGCGACCGCGACTGGGGCAGTGGCTACTTGCTCGGCTGAACCGAGGGCAACTTCCTCAGTTGGCTTGATTTCGAACCTGTCTTCTGGTTTGCCGATGGTGGCTACGACTTGAAGCACCGGCACAACATCGCCTGCTTTGAATGGTCCAATGTGCAAGTGCCCGCGGCCAGGGGCTTCTACGGCGAAAACAGCTTTATCGGTCTCGACTTCCAAGATCTCTTGTCCCTGTTCAACCTTCTCGC
Source organism: Pseudomonadota bacterium (assembly GCA_021813195.1). The sequence goes on along the minus strand of JAKALI010000145.1, from coordinate 3,476 downwards.
CGTCGGCGACCAACCAGCGGCTTATGGTCGCTTCTTCCATGGTCTGCCCGAGCTTGGGAATAAATACTTCTTTCGCCATCTAAGAGATCACCTTTCGGCATGCGGCGACAATGCGTTGCACATTCGGAATCGCCAAATCCTCCAACACTTCGGCGCGCGGCACAGGCACATTCGCCGACGCAACGCGAACCATGGGCGCATCCAGCCAGTCAAACGCCTGTTCATTGACCTGCATCATGACCTCGTTGATAAAGCTCGTGTTCTCATAAGCTTCGGTGAGGCCAACCAACCGTCCTGTCTTTTTGACGGAGGTGACGATCGTATCTATATCCAGTGGCTTGAGACAGCGCAGGTCGACAACCTCGACATCAATCCCTTCTTTTGCCAAGAGCTCTGCGGCTTCCAATGCGCGGTAGACCATACGCGAATACGTGACGAGGGTTACGTCCCTGCCTTGGCGCTTGATGTCAGCTACGCCGAAGGGAATAAGGTATTCTTCTTCGGGCACGGGACCTTTTTCCTTGTAGAGCATCTTGTGCTCGATAAACATGACTGGATTGTCATCGCGAATGGCGGCCTTGAGAAGCCCTTTTGCGTCGTAAGGAGTTGCCGGCATTACGACGTAGATCCCGGGGAAATGCGTCCACAGAGACTCGAGACTTTGCGAATGATGTGCGGCGATAGCTCGGCCGGCGCCACCTTCCGTGCGGATGACCATCGGCACTGTCGTCTTGCCGCCGAACATGTAGCGATTCTTGGCGCCTTGATTGGCAATTTGGTCCATAGCGAGCGGAGTGAAATCTACGTACATGATTTCCGCGACCGGACGCATCCCAGCCATCGCCGCCCCGACCGCCGCACCGCCGATGGTCGCTTCGGAAACGGGCGTATCGATGACACGCCATTCGCCAAACTCCTGGAAAAGCCCACGCGTGGCGCCATAAGCACCGCCGTAGAGGCCGATGTCCTCGCCGAGTAGGAACACGCGCTTGTCGCGCAGCATCTCCTCGCGCATCGCCTCAATCAACGCTTGCGAGTAGGCAATCTGCCGCATCTTGGGATCGCTGCGGACACGCTCGCGCAATTCTCTTTCAGCTTCGATATCTGCTCTGGTGAATTTTGAGGGTGCAAAGACATCGGTTTCTAGTTCCTTCGGGTCAGGCTCAGGCGATTTTTCGCTGAAAGCCATGGCCCTGTCAAGTTTTTCTTGAACCGCCTGATTCATTTGGTCGGCATCGCTTTCGCTGAGCAAGCGCAGCGATTCCAAGTTCGCTTTCATGACATTAACCGGATCGCGCTTTTTCCACGTGGCTTCTTCCTCCTTGGTGCGGTAGGCACGCGGGTCCGAGTGGGAGTGACCGTACCACCGATAGGTCTTGGCTTCGATCAACGTTGGGCCTTCACCATGGCGGGCGCGTTCCACGGCGTGAGCCACTGCGCCCCGTACCGCCAGTACATCCATCCCATCGACCACCTCGCCGGGAATTCCGTAAGCGCAGGCGCGGTCGGCGATGTTGGGCAATTTGCTCGCCTTGGCCCAGGGAACGGACATGGCATACATATTATTCTCGGCTACGAAGACCACCGGCAGACTCCACAGACTCGCCATGTTGAGTGCCTCGTGGAAAGTGCCCTCGTTGGCAGCGCCATCGCCAAAGAAACACAGCACGACGCGATCCGTCCCCTGCAACTTTTGCGCGAGCGCCGCTCCGACAGCGACCGGCTGATTCCCGCCGACGATACCAGTGGCGCCCAGGTTGCCGTGCAGCACATCCGCGATGTGCATTGAGCCGCCCTTGCCTTTACAATAACCTCCGGAGCGACCCAGCACTTCAGCCATCATCTTGTTAAAGTGTTCTTGCTTCTCTTCGGGCGTCTTGGCGGCCTTGTCACCATGCGCATGTGCGTGACCGTGGCCGCGATGCGTGCTGGTGATTAAGTCGTCGTCGCGGAGTGCTCCAATCGCGCCAATGGCAACGGCTTCTTGGCCGGCATAGAGGTGCGATGCGCCTTTCAACATGGCCTTGCCAAGCAATTCGGCGATGTTGTTCTCCAAAGCTCTGATTTCCATCATCTGCCGGAGATAAGTTAACAACTCTTGCCGCGTCAGAGCTTGTTCCTCAATCATTGCCGACACCTTGTCGACAGGCTTCAATGCGACTTTTTGCATCACAACTATCCTCCATTTGCCTGGCGTGAAGCCAGGAAGCGAAGCTAATCTGGTCTAAACCAGTTCGACCCGCATACCCATTGCTCTCACTTGCTCGACCAGATCGGGCGGGGCATGCACATCCGTAATCACGCGATGAATGCTTTCAGGCGCTGCAAACGAGGCGAGGCCAAAACGTCCCCACTTGGTCGAATCGATAACAGCGACGACCTCGCGACACATGGCGACTAGTTTACGCTTGATTTCCGCTTCGGCGAGACTGACATCGGTCAGCCCCTCAGGCAAGCTGAGACCGTATGCGCCAAAAAAACCTCTCTGGATATTGAATTTCTGGAACAACTCCAGGTCATTCCCGCCGGTCAGCGACCCCATGTCACGTCGGACGGTGCCGCCGGGCATCACCACTGTTACACCCGGGGCATCCAGCATTTCATTAGCCAAGGCGATGCTGTTGGTGAGGATGGTCAAATCCCGGCGTTGACGGAGGTGTCGCGCGATCGCCAACGCCGTACTACTGCTGTCGATAATTACCGCGTTGTCGTCGGAGATGAGAGCCGCTGCCGCCAAGCCAATGCGGTTCTTTTCAGAGGTTTGTTGCTGGGTTCGAATGGCAAGTGACAACTCACGCGAGCCTCGGCCGGGGGTCACGGCACCGCCATGAGTGCGCACGATTAAGTTGCGCTGCGCGAGAGCTTGGAGGTCGGAGCGGACCGTGACTACGGACACGGCAAATTTCTCGGCTAGTTCAGCTACTGACACTCGTCCGGAGCTCTCGACGAACTTGACGATCTCTTGGCATCTCTCTCCTGAAAATAGTGTTGGTCAAGCCGGGGTTGCCATTCCCGGTTTCAACTCGACTTGATAGCCGAGTTGCTCAAGCCGTTTGACCATCCTCCGCTTGACCGCTTCTTTGTTCCGTTCATCCAGGTAGTTGTTGCCAAATCCTTGTAATCGACTTGCTTGGTAATCATGTGATAACCGGTCACCAACAAACTATGTCCAACGGCTACCACGGCGCGCTTTTTGCCGCGTCGCCCGACCAGGCGGTGATACATCGCCGAAAAATAGCTCTTCTTGGTTCGGGCAGCCCCATGTGCGGCTTCGATCAAGGCGCGGCGCAACCACACACTTCCTTTGTGGGTCTTGCCAGTCTTGCGTTTGCCTGCACTCTCATGGTTGCCAGGACACATTCCACCCCACGAGGCCAAATGTGCCGCATCCGCAAAAGGTTTCAAATCTGCTCCCGCTTCCGCCACGATCACTTGGGCGTTGCGTTGGTTGATGCCTGGCAATTGATTCCAGCGGT
>JAKALI010000144.1 GCA_021813195.1 Pseudomonadota bacterium | reverse complement strand
CCACCAGACTTCGCCGGCCCGCATCCAAGGATGACGGCTCCAGAGCGTGCGGGTAGCCTTGAGGGCTTCGGCCATTTCATGGCGGCGGACGGCGCGATTTCCCCACTCCTTGACCCACATCGTGAAGCGCCACCACCGTGACGGCTTGCCGGGCCAGAGCGCAAATTCATGGGCATCAATCGGTGGGCATTCCCGGCGGTCGCGATAGGCCCATTGGCCGCCGTGCTGGCCGGGATAGGGCTTGCCGGCAAGCGGTTCGAAGATTTCAAGACTGCTTGGTATCTGTATCACCATCTGGCTCGCCCACAGTGTATACTGGGAATATATGGCCGATAAAGACTTCGCCGCACTCTTTCATGACCGCAGCAATGTCATACCACCGCATTTTCTCATAGCTGGTCGGTTTTACGATTGGCCGCCCCGCAGGATCGAAGAACTCGCCTTTCCAATGGATTGCCGGCAACTGGCAGCCGTCATTGTACCGCACCATGCAGTTGCATTTCTGGATTGCTGCACGCCCTTGGAGCATGGCGACCTCACGTCCGAGAGTGCGGTAATAATCGTCAAGGCTGCTCACTCAACCCTCCGTGCTTGCCCGCATAAGATCGAACTTGGCGAACTCAAGGCTTCCGACCAGTTCGCGCTGCGAGGATTCGCCGTGGCGGCTCGTCGCGAAGCTGCCGTCATGCCTGACCTTGACCATGATGAAGGCGGCCAGATCGCCAGTCTTTGCTTCGGCCAGAAGTTCTTCGAGGGCGTTGACGACGGCGTCGCAGACCGGGTGTCGGATTGGGACTACCTCCATTGCCCCTACCCCACCCGACCGAAGCCGACGCGCTCCTGCGCGAGACCGCCGCTGCCGTCCGAGCTGAGACCGCCGCCGCGCATGACTTCGAGCCGTTTGAAGACCTCGTCCTCTGGCTGCTCGAAACAGCGGATTGCGACGATAAGCTCGCGGAGGTGCGCAACACTGAAACCATCGGAGCGCCGGACCCAGCGCTCAAGCGTCACCTCGTCCAGTGATGGCTCTTTCTTCGAGAGGTAGAAGCGGCGCGCATCGGGGCCCGGCATCTCCACCAGCATGATCGTATCGAACCGCGACGGCCTGTCCACGAACCGCTTGTCCAACCGCTCCGGGTAGTTGGTCGTCGCAACATGGACAACATTGCTCACCTGCGACTCGCCATCAAGAAGTGCGAGATAGCCGTGCTCGCCGTGGCGCAATGTCAGCGCGTCGATGTCTTCCATCACGGTCACGAGTGGCCGCGCCGGCTCAATGCGGCGCACCATCTGGATGCAGGCCGTGGCAAGTCCGGGGTCTTCGACGAAAATGACGATGCCGTCCAGATCGGTAATCAGGTGCGAGACCATCTGCCAGATCGCAGAAGTCTTGCCGCTGCCCGGCGGTCCCCACATCAGTAGTCCGCGTTTCCACGTAAAGCCGCGATCCTCGAAACTCGCCCGCAGCTTCCAGAAGCGGCTGAATTCCGCCACCAGCGTTTCTGCAGCGTTATCGGGGAGCGCCAGCAGCGCGTCCACTTCCAGCTTCATTGCCGAGAGGTAGGGGCCGCGGTCGCTGTACATGCAGCGATAGGCGCCGGCAGCAAGTTTCGGTGTAGCCTCACCGACGGGAAAGAACCCGTCACCGACCTGCGCCCAGCATTTTGCTCCGGTGTAGGAGCTGGCAAGCGCGCCCATGTCCGGCTGCGGTGACTGGCCGCCTCGCGATGGCGGAGAGCTACGACCGACGCGCACAGCGAATTCCTCAAGGCCATTGGTCGCCGCGCTCATTGCTTCGTTTCCTGTTCGGGAATGAAGGCGACCTGAGCGGTTTCGACTTCGGCGCCGTCGTTCGGCAAATACTCGCCGCAGGTGTCCTGTAGCCCAACCGTCGGCCATGCCGATTTCAGTTCGAGGCCGCCACGGGCCGGGGCGAAGATCGGCGTCGGTGGCAACCGCTTGCAGACACGGACGGGCTGCCCGAAAACAACCTGACCCTTATTGTCCCTCACCGGTTCCGACCACTTGCAGTTCATGCACGGCATCGTTTTCGTCCTTCCTTGCTTCAGAAAAATCCTTGTCGGCAACCATCGAGACCCTGGCGGCGATCTGGCCGCGGGCACCTTGGCGAGCCTCGAACTCGACAATATCGCCCTCGGTGGGATCGTAACGGCGTTTGCGCGGCAGCGACTCGACGGACATGTGGTAGTCGTTGCCGTCGTCGCCGGAGATGAACCCGAAGCCTTTGTTCGAGTTAAAGAACTTCACAACCCCGCGCATGACACCCTCTGGCTTGCTTCAACGTGCCGAGGGTGAACCGCTTTGGAAGCCGATGCAAGTCGCGCTCAGGCACCGAGACTGGCGCCGTCACTGAAACCGCCGCGGCCGCCGCCGGACTCGATCCGTGCCGCCTCGATATTCTGGGCCGATTCGGTTTCCAGTTCCGTCTGCCGAAGGCGGGTTTGCGCCTGCAAGGCGGCGTTCTGTTCCGAAATCTGGTTTCGTTGCATGTAGATCGCATTGCGTTGGTCGTCGGAATCCTGCTGCTGCTTGAGCCGTGCCGCCGCCAGCGCCGACTGGGCCTGATCATTGGCAGCGCGCCGGGCCGTCTCGGCATGAGCGGCGGCGACGGTGGCCGTGGCCGGGTCCATCGGTGGCGGCGGTGCCATGGCCTCTAGGGTCTGGATGGCGTGCATGATGGCCGGCGCCGCCCAAGCATACATCTGCTGTGCCTCGGGGATGACATGCGAGGACGCCAGCGCCAGCAGCCGGTCGAAGGCCTGCTTGACCCGAAAATCCGTTGACATCAGATCGACGGCCGCCCGGTTAGCAGCGCCGGAGACCAAATCGTTAGCCATCTTGGCATACTGCATGACGATGTGCTCGCGGATGTGGTTCAGCGCCGGAGCGAGGAATTGCTGGGCGATCAGCGGATTGCCGCCGAACACGGGGCTCGCCATAAACTCGATGTGGGTCTGCAGGTGGGCGATATGGTCCTGCTCCGGGAAAGTCGTGACCGGGCGGCCGAGGGCCAGCGAGACGTTTTCATTGACGGCATTCAGTTCCTGCGGTTCCGGCGCCGGGGCAAGGATGGCGTCAGGGTCGGGGAACTTGATCAACTTGAGGAATCGTTCCTCGACGGCGCGGATGTTGTAGAGGCCGGGCTGGATGGCGGCGCGCTGCTGAATGGCCTGAATCTGCGCCATGCGCTGCTGGTCGGAGTAGATCGTCGGATCGCTGACCGGCTGGACATCCGGCGGCCCCTGAAAGTCCCGGCGGTAGACCATGATCTCGGTACCGGCGGCATCGACGCGCAGCATCTCCGGCAGGTAGAGCCGGTTGAGGCGGTGAAGGCCGGTGAGCAGTCGGTCGAAGGCCTCATGGATGCGCCCATGGATGGCTGAGAACACCACCAGGCCTTCCTCGACCCGGCTGAGCTGGGTGCCGACGGGGACATTGGGATTGCCCTCGGCGTTCATCTCATCGAGCGAGGTCCGCACGGCGCCCTTGCCGGCCTCGACCAGAAACCCGAGCAGCTGGAACAGGACGCCGGACGGTTCCTTGGTCTGGAACTGCATGACCTTCTGCCGGATGTCGGGTGTGGCGAGGCCGCCGGCATCGATCTCGGTGAACTCGCCGAAGTCCGGCCGCTTCGTGGAGGCGCCGACGCCGGAACCCTTGAGGATCAGACCGCCTTGGGTATTGGCGATATGGGCACTGTCCATGAGGGCGCGCAGGGCGCCGGTGGCCGCCCCGGAAAGGCCGCCGATGATCTGGGGCAGCCCGATCGCATAGGCACCGCGCCACGGGATGAACGGGAACTCGAAGATATGGTCGATCGGCTCCCGGGTTTCGTCATCGGCTTCCCAGTCCCGGTAAAGGGCGAGCACCTGTCGGGTGCTGACATCGATGGTGATCAGGTAGGGATAAAGCTCGCCGGCCTTCTCGTGCTTGAGGGTTTGCGCGGATTCCTCGGTGATCTCCAGGTAGGACATCGTCTCGTAGAGGTCGCGGTCGCCGTCGACGTTCATTCCGGTGGGCTTGACGCCCTCGATCTTCTGATTGGCTTCCTGCGCCTTGGTGGCCTCCGGCTCCATGGCCGGCTTGACCAAGCCAAGATCGCGGTAAAGCCCGGAGTCGATTCGGTCCCGGAGCGTGACGGCGGAAACCGTATCCTTGATGGTGCGGCGCTGCGCCGAGTACCAGCCACCGCTGTTGGCCGGCAGATAGGCGTTGTCGCGGGAGATGAACTGCCACCGCGGCCGCTTCAGGCGGTGGTCCTGCCACTGTTTGACATACTGGACACCGCCGAGCGGCACCTGCGTCAGCATGCTCTCGAAGGTCGCCCGGGCTTCCTTGATGAGGTAGGTGAGCTGGAAGTTCATGTACTCGGTCTTGCGCTTGGCGCGCTCGGCCTTTTCCTTGGTGACGACGCCGACGATCTTCTCCCGGACCGGGCCGGCGATCGGCCACAGTTCCTTGATGATGCGGGCCTCGTAGTCGATGCAGGCCTCCGTCATCAGCGGGTGGACGACGCGGGAAGCGCCTTCAAATTCGGCGCCCCCAGGCGCATCCTTGCCGAGCCCGGTGCGGCGTAGGCCCTCCTCGTAGAGCTTGTCGCCGTCCTCGCGGGCGCGCTTGTCCTCGTCGATCTTGTTCAACAGGTCGGAGGCGATGGCATGGAGGATGTGGTCGGGCAGCACCTCGGCCAGGTTGGCGTAGAACTCGCCGTCCTCGCGCGGCGCCTCGTAGGGCTCGCCGATGGTATAGATGATACCGCCGTCGGCCGTTAGACGCGGGGTGTATTCGTCGCCGGGCTGCGGCAGGCTGACGTACTCGCCGATGGGCTCGGAATTGCCGCTGTTGGGGTCATCAGGACCACCCGGAGCGCGGCGGTCCGCGGGAATTTCGGATTTCTGGGCGGCAAGCGGCGAGGCCATGGGCGATCCTCATGGGTTTCGAGGGACCGCCAATCGAGCCACGGACCGGCGCGAGCCGGGCAGAGAATACGCGGAAACCGGGTTTGGGGCTACAGGGCCGGGACGGCTCAGATCACCCGTGTCGTCGCCACCCGGATGCGGACAAAATAATCTCGATCCGGTGTCGGCCAGAAAGCCATCTCTGCGGCTACCGGATTGAGCCCAAGGTAACACGGTGTTGCCCGCGGGTCGTCGCCCTCATGCCTCGCCCTTGCGGCCATAAGATCGTCCCAGCGAATAAGCGACAGGTGGTACGAAACCGCCGTCGGATCGACCTCAGCATCTGCGGTCATCAGGACGGCGTCGCGCACTTCGTCGAAGGGTTCGTCGTGCATGTCATAAAGCCACTTATCGGTCTCGATTTTCATTCCTGCGGTCCTTCTGCATTCGGGCGGCCAGTCCATTGCCATCCGTAAAACTCAAGATGCCATCTGCCAGCCCATCGCTGCACGACGATCACGGGATTGTGGTCGGTGTGCTGGTAGAAAACCACGTCCCAGCCTATGCCGTGGAAGCGATGCCACGCTAGACGGGGACGCCACCTCGTGATGCAGGGAATGGTCACAGATTTCTCCAGGCCGTTTTGGTCAATTCATTGGTTCGCATCCCGTTCTCGCATTGCGTGAAGTTCAGTTTGGTCCGACGAGCGGCCTGCACGAGGCTCGCTGGCAGACTGATCCAGCGCCGGCGCTCTTCCTGCATCGCCTCAATCTGGTCCAAGGTCATTGTAGTCTCCTAAGTCGCGACGCGTTTGACGTCAGCAGCCGCCGGCGCAGCGAGTTCCAATCGGATGACGCCGCCATCCGTGCTGCCGCGCAGGATGCGGACATCGCCGCTACGGACGAACTCGGCCAGCAGCCGGAGCGAAAGCGCGCCATTGGTGGGGTTATCTAAGCGCAGGCCGTCGAGCTTGTAGGCCTCCATCAGCGCTGCTCCAGTACGGCCTTGAAGACGCCTTTGGGATGCATCTCGCGGAAGATTTCGGCGCAGGCTTTGGCATCGGCTAGCGCGCTGTGCGCGCCCTCGAAATCCCGGTTAAAGATGGCGCAATAGGCCTCGGTCAGCTTCGGCAGCTTGAACCCGGAGCCTTTGGCCTTCGGGATGCGGACGATATCGGTGAGCGGCCGCATGCAGTCCGTGGACTTGGTGGACTCGAAGCGATCTTCGCGGCCGGCCCGGCGCAATTCGCCCCGGAGTATCTTGAGATCGAAGGAAACATTCCAGCCGACGATCACAAGCTCTTCGTCAAGCGCTTTGCCGTAGGCGTCCAGCGCCTCGGCGACCGGCTTGCCTTCAGCCTCAAGACGTTCCTGCGTCAGGCCGTTGATTTTGGCGACCTCGGCGTCCATCTGCCAGCCATCCGGCTTGATCAGCGTGTGGAATTCGTCGGCGACCGACAGGTCATCACCGAGCCGCAGCAGGGCGAGCGAGGCCATTCTGGGCTGCCCATCCTCATGGGCACGCCTGCTGTAGTCGAAAAGACCGGACGTCTCGACGTCCATCACGGCGAATTTCATGGCGTGCTTCCTTCACTGGTTTCCAACACGTGCCCGCGCGGCTTTGCGGCGGCGAAATTCAGCGGTGGTGAGTCCGGCGCGCTTGGCGGCGCGGACATCGTGCATCATCTGGCGTTGGTAATCGACACGCGACGGGCGGGCGGGCGACGATGCGCCAGGATTTTCCACCAAAGGCGTCTCGGGCTTCGGCGCCGCTCTGACCTTTCGCTTTGGCCTGGGAACGAGCGCAGGCTCGCGGTCGGGCTGTTTGGCGACCAGCTTCTTCGCTGCAGCCTTGGGCGCCGACTTCGCCGGTGGCGCGGCGCGCACCGGCTGCTCGGCCTGGAATGAGCCCTTCGGTTCCTCGACGCGCTTTGCTGGCTGCTGGCCGTCATCGAATCTTGCCGTTGCGCGGATGCCGGCACAGACGTGGTTCCATTCCTCGCGACCACAGACGCGACATTTGGGCGGCTTCATGGCGAGTTCTTGATGCCCCCTACTCCGGTGTTCTTCAGGTAGGGCAGCAGATCACCGACGGTGAGGATCTGCTCCAGTTCTTCGTCCGGCACGCGGACCCCGAATTCGTCCTCGAATGCTAACACGATTTCCGGCAATCCGAGACTGTCGGCGCCGAGGTCTTCGACGAAACGGGTTTTAGGTGTCAGCGGCGCCGAAATCTCGGCATAGCGGCCGATGAGGGCGGCAAAGCGGTCGGGGATGGCGGCTTGGCTCATGTCATTTCCCCTTCGGCAACTCGATGCGGGCGATCTTCTGCCCGCGCCAGTCCATTTCCTGGTGGCGGTCGCAGCAGAAATGCTTCCAGATGCCGTCGCGGTTGCGGATTTTCCAACCTTCGTCCTTGGCGGCGAGGATGGCGTCGCCGAACTGACTTTCGCCGGTCTCGATGCTGTTGTCGCAGCCGCCGAGATCGCAGAAGAACGCGACGGCACCCTTGATGCGGTCGATACTCACAGCGACCACTCCACCATCTGTGGGCGCCAGCCGTTGCAGATGGCGTTCAGTTCGGCCACGTGGGATCTGTCGTTGGGGCGCATGACCTCGACGCAGTGGCCGTCCCAGCGCGGAATCGCGCAGGTCAGCCGGTCCTTGGTGGCGATGCCGCGGTGAGCAAAGCAAACCGCGCTGACATCCTTCTGCCACCACTGACGATCGTACCAGACATTGGCCGGCGTCGAGGTGAGATAGGTGAGGTCCGGCGGCAGGTTGCCGAAATCCGGTGTCCCGCAGCCGGCGAGCAGAAGCGCCACAGTGGCGCTGGCGACGATCATTCTCATGTCAGTTCTTCCTTTCCTGATAAAAGCCGTCTTGGCCAACTTCCTCGATGTTCGAGGTCTGGTGGTCGCGTTCCTTGTCCACCCATTCCCAAACTGCTTCTTCGGGAACTTCGAAGGCGCGGGCGACATGGCGGACGATGTCGCAGATCATGGTGCCGTAGCATTTGTAGGTGTCGCCTTCGGCAGCATGGATGGCCGTCACCATCTTGCCATCAGAGGGAATGCGCTCGAAGACGATGATCTTGGGATCGACGATTGTCTTGGTTTGCTCGGTCACCCCTTCACCCCATGCTGCTGGCGCCATTTGGCGTAGTCGGAGGCGACGGCGGCGTTTGCGTCCAGCACCTGCATCTGGCGGCAGATCGCGCCATGGCTCAGCGATTGCAACGTGGGAGCCGGATGTTCAAAGGTCTGCTGCCACATTTCCTCAAGCCGTTCAGCAAACATCTCGCTGTAGCAGAGATTTTCGGCGTCTTTGCGCGCGTCATCCATCATGCGCCTGAGCGCCAGCAACCGATTGTAGGCTCTCTGGATGGTACGCACACCGATGCAATCCGCTGCATAGGCTTCAGACGCCCAGCCGTACTCGGTGAGAAAGACGGCTTCGCCTGCGTTGAAGTTCCACGCGGTGCTCCGGGTGTGCCTCACGGCGTGGCCGAGGATGGCGAGATCGGTCATTTGCTTTCTCCGGTCCGGTAAGCTTCGGGAAAAAGTCGTTGCACCTGTTCCCGGGCATCGAGATCGAACCCGCGGGCATCGCGAACGCTGCGCACAAACCGCAGAACACCGTGCGGGTCATCATCGCCAGCCTTCACGATTCCACGGCAGTTACCGTTTCTATTCATCGGGCAGGAGTGCTCCTCAAAGAAAAACTGGCAAGAACTTTGCAGTTCTTGATCG
>JAKALI010000143.1 GCA_021813195.1 Pseudomonadota bacterium | reverse complement strand
ATTCGGGACCTGAGTGACCGAACACAGATTTCCGGCTGCTCAAAGGCGCGCCGTGTTGCCATCTTATTCGCCCGCAGGGCGCGGTTTATCGGTCCGATAATCATCGGCGCCGTCGCGGGTGCGACTTTGATTTTCCTGATGACTACGTTTTACGTCGCACCCAATAGCCCGCGATCTCATGCACTCTCGTCGATTCCGTCAGAGATGCTCCAACGCATGTTGTGACCTTAAACTAATTGATTATTCGACGTGCGCGAGCGCCGGGGGCGCAGCAGGCCCCGCAGTCACGCGGCGCTGAGCATCTACTTAATGGCAACGCCTTCGCAATTAGAGAGCCGACCGCCCCGAGGCGGCAGCGCTGCTGCGGATGGCAGGTGCCCACGATAGAGACCTTCGGCGCAGCCCCAAGAGTCTTTATTGCGCCAAAATAGTCGCGCGTTCCATGGCATGAAGAAGCCCGTCTTAGTGTCTGTCAGCGGCGCCAGGGCCAACGTCGTGATCGCCGGCGCCGTGCTCTGCTTCATCAGACGAGCCCGGAGCGCGTCCAAAGCCAACCGTCGCCGAAGCGATATGAGGCGCTTCGGACGCACCGTCACCGACGTCCTCGGAGGCCACGCGCCCGTGAAACACGCGACCCGAATGAGCGCCCAGAGTCGCGACTGGAAAATGTCTGCCATGATGGAAATGCCGGTCGCGGTCATGGGAATGAAAATGGTGGAAGTGCTCGCCGCGGTCGAAGTCATTGCCGAAAGTCACCTCCGGCCCCCAACCGAAGTCGTCATCACCCCCAAAATAGGGGGCGTTGTAACCGTAATAATAATATGGTGCACCGTAATAGCCGTTTTGGCCAAAGGTATGGCGCCGGATGCCAGTGATGAGGTTGCGACTGGCATAGCCTTCTTCGCCGTTCCAATCGACGTGACACCACGAGCCCTTGCAACTGAGCACCTCGATGTGTGCGCCGGCCGGCATCACGCCAATGACATGATGGTCGATGCCAGGCCCTGCGCGCAGGTTCAGATCATGAGTGACGACGGCGGCATTGGCGACGCCAGTTGACATGAGCACCGCCGTGCCAGCCCCAAACAGCAATGATTTGAGTCGCATGTTGTGTTCCAACCGTGTTCGGTTTCACGTTGTGCCCCCGCCTGCCGGACAACGGTTCAAATTGCCTTTTGTTTCAGGCTTCGGCGCGGCGCGCGTTCTGGTTCCCACAGCACCGCTGGTCTTCGAGCCCGCTTCGAGGCTCCACCAGTCCCAGGAACAATCGCTGGGCGAAGTCGTTGATCCGCCAGGCTGGTCAGCACCGAACCGTGCCGCATGGCATTACTGCAAGAGAATTTCCAACCAGCCGAATCAACTTCATGGTCGCAGCCGCATGAAGTGAGGCTTGATCGCCATAATCGCGCCGATCAAAGCCCTCGGGAGGCCCCGACGCAGCACAAGCTGTCGCCGGACGGCCAGATCGATGGCGGCCCGCGCGCACCGGTCAGGCCCAGTAAGCAGCAGAGTTTTCTCAAAATATTCGCTGCCCTGATTGCCATCCTCATCATTATCGCCGGTGCAGTCTGGTGGCTCAGCGCACGCCATTACGAATCGACCGACGATGCGTTCATCGACACCCGCACGGTGTCGATCAGCGCCCAGGTTTCCGGCCTGATCGTCGGAGTTCCAGTCACCGACAACCAATCCGTCACTACGGGCATTCCGCTGGTCCGCATCGATCCGCGCGATTACCAAGTGGCGGTCGAGCAGGCGCAAGCCCAGCTTGAACAGGCGCATGCGCAAGTTGCTAATTTTGACGCGCAGATTGATGCGCAGCAGGCCAGGCTCAATCAAGCGCAGAAGAAAATCACCGAGGCGCAAGCCGCGCTGCAATACGCAGGCCAGGAGGACAAGCGCACGCAGCGCTTGCTGCAGACGGGCGCCGGCACCATACAGGCGGCGCAACAATCGCGCTCAGATCTCACACAGAAGCAAGCGGCCTTCGCCGCTGCGCAAGCCAACGCCACGGCTACCGACAAGCAGCTCGCGGTGCTCCGCACGCAACGCAGGAGTGCTCTTGCGCAGATCGATGTTGCACGCGCCGCGCTCGATAAGGCCAAAATCGCGCTTTCCCGCACAACGATCCTGGCACCACAGAACGGTCACGTCGCCAACCTCACCGCCGCCGTCGGGGCCTATGTTCAGCCAGGATTGGCGCTGATGTCCATTGTGCCGCGCAAGGTCTGGGTCACCGCCAATTTCAAGGAGACGGCGCTTGCCGACATGCGCGTCGGTCAGCCGGTCGACATCGAGATCGACGCGTATCCGGGCCGCACCTTCCACGGTCATGTCGCCAGTATCCAGGCCGGCAGCGGCACCGCCTTCAGCCTGCTACCTCCGGAAAACGCCACCGGCAACTTCGTCAAGGTAGTGCAGCGCGTACCGGTCAAGATCGACTTCGACAAACCGCCCAATGTCTATCTCGGGCCCGGCATGTCCGTCGTCCCGTATGTGAAAGTGGGATGAGCGAGGTCGGCACCCGCGATCCGCAGAGCCGGTCGGCGGCCGGCGGCCATAACCCATGGCTGATCGCGGTGGTGGTATCGATAGCGACCTTCATGCTGGTGCTCGACACGTCGATCGCCAACGTTGCGCTACTCAACATCGCTGGCGATCTTGCCGCCGGCGTCGAAGAAGCGACCTGGATCATCACCACTTATCTGGTCGCCAATGCCATCGTCATTCCGATTAGCGGATGGCTGGCGAACGTGATCGGCCGCAAACGCTACTACATGAGCTGCGTCGCTATATTTACGGTCAGCTCTTTCCTCTGCGGGATCGCCTGGAATCTGCAGTCACTCATCTTCTTCCGAATCCTCCAGGGTTTGGGAGGCGGCGGCATGGCGCCGAGTGAGCAGTCGATCCTGGCGGATACCTTCCCGCCCAACAAGCGGGCACAGGCCTTCGCTCTTTATGGCATCGCCGTCATCATTGCGCCCACCGTGGGGCCGACGCTGGGCGGCTGGATCACCGACCACTATTCCTGGCACTGGATCTTTTTCATCAATGTTCCCTTCGGCATTCTCTCGCTCAGCCTGGTACAATGGCTTCTAGACGAACCGGAAGTCCTTGTTCGTGAGCGCCGCGAGCGGCTGCGGCGTGGGCTCAAGGTGGATTGGATCGGCTTCTTCTTGGTCGTATCGGCGCTCGGCTGCCTGGAGATCATGCTCGACCGCGGCCAGCAGGACGACTGGTTCAGCTCGAAATTGATTCTCGGCATGGCGCTGCTCTCTGGCTTGTCACTCCTGGCGTTGTTGCCATGGGAGTATACGCGTGCCGATCCGATCGTGGATGTGCGACTCTTGTTCCAGCGCCAATTCGGAACTTCGTTAGCAATCATGTTGGCAGTCGGCGCCGTATTGTTCGGTTCGACACAAATCCTGCCGCAACTCATGCAAACCGGCTTCAACTACACCGCCTATCTCGCCGGCCTGGCGCTAATGCCAGGCGGCTTGGCAATGCTGGTAATGATGCCAATGGCGGGCGCAGTGGCAAATTGGGTGCAACCGAAATATCTGATCGCGCTCGGCATGGTCACGATCGCTCTCGCCATGTGGCACATGACCTCGCTCGCGCCCGAGGCGACTTTCGGCTTCTTTGCCTGGGCGCGTGTCTATCAGATGGCCGGGCTGCCATTCCTGTTCGTCCCGATCAATACCGCGGCCTATGCCGACCTGGAGCCGACCAGGACCAATCAAGCCTCCGCGCTCATCAACGTGTCACGCAACCTCGGCGGCAGCATCGGCATTTCATTGGCCAATACCGAGATTGCCCAACAGGCCCAGGTCGCTCATTCGAACCTAGCCGCCTATGTGACGCCGACCTCACCGGCTTACTATGCAACCACGCAGCGCGTGACCGCGTATTTCGCCGCCCACGGTGAGACTATCATGCAGGCCCGCCATCTGGCACTCGGCTGGATCGGTCAAATGATAGGGCAGCAGGCGACCCTACTTGCTTATATTGACGTCTTCTGGATGGCCGCCTGCTTTGCGGCGCTGATGGTTCCGCTGGCGCTCGTCCTGTTGCGGTCTGACGACGCCAGCGTAGCCAGCAGACGGCAGCTCGGTGGAGAAATAGGTTAGATGCATGAACTTGTCACCACGATGATCGCCAGCTTAGCCCCTTCATTGACCAAAGTTACGGGATCAACGACGGCGAGGTGCAAGGTTAGTTCAACTTCGCCAGCAACCATACCTTAGCCAGATGACCAAAACGTCGGCGGTCGGCGGTCGGCGGTCGGCGCATTTTTTTAAATTCAGCGAGATGGCAAGCCCGCCGGAGGCCGCGTCGGAGTTCGTCACCGCTGAACCGAGAATGATCGCCAGCGCTCGCTGTGTGAGCCTGAGGCGAACCGCTTCTCGTCGCCATTCTGGGCTTTTGACCTCCCTACCTCGCACAAAATAGTTCTCACCGCCATACCGTCGGAATGTGCCAATATGCTAAAGGTAATATGACAAACGTCCAAAGTGCAAAAATTGATAATCCTCCGATGACGATCCAATCTTCCCATTTGTCGTGCATGACACAGCTTCCCTAAACTCCCTACGCAACTCTGAACACCGAAGTTAAGTCATGGTTCCTTGATGACCTCCCCGGATCAAAAATAGTATACGTTCATTTTTTGAGGCGATCCTCTTCCCCAAGGAGGCATTTGCGCTGCTCGATATAATGGGCGACTTCTCTTCTACGAACGAACCATAACCGTGTTCTTCCGCAATTCGTTGCCTCACAGCCATTCTGTCATCAAGCCAACGATTGGCTCCGTCGTCGAACCAAATTTGGTCGAATTAGCGTCGGCGTCCTGCAACGGTTACAGGGCGCCGACCGCTTGGAGGTTGCGATCTTACCAACCGCGATGCCGCCGCGGAGCGTAAGCCATCGATTGGCCTGCGCACGATGTGTAGTAGCCATACGCCTGCACACCATAAGTGTAGGGGTTGGTGACCACCTTGCACCAGCCCGCTACCTGGTCGGGTGCGCCGGGCTGATAGACCGGCGCACCCTGCTGAGCAGCGAGCGCCGGTCCGGTCGCCAGCAGGCCGCGGCCGCGGCGGCGATCAGCATTTTACGCATAATTCATCTCCTTGGCGTTTAGAGTCGCTCCAAGTTGGAAACCCATCCGCGGGCGCAAGAGTTCCGAGCCTCCACACAATAGAGCGTGATTTGAGGTTATCGGCCGTGGGAAATGCTTGAGAGCTCGATGCCTGCTGTTTCTCCCGAAAGTAGGCATTCAGCAGCGTGATTCGCATGTCGGCGACGGGCCAGGATCAGACCATTTTCGATCACATAAAGCCCGGGTTACGCGGCAAATACTGCGTCCAACTGTCATAGCCGGGTGATGCCATCAGCAACATCGGAAATGTGATGCGCATGCCGTGATTTACGGCAAGGCTGAGCGCTCTGTCGCATGTGCCCGGCAAGAACGCCGATATTTTTCTGCGGAGCCATCGGCCGCCATTTTCAATGCAGCTGTGAAGGCGTCACCAAGGACGTCAGGCCGCGCGACCGCGAGAGGTCCGATATGCCCATCGGAACCGATATAGACGTAGCCGACGCACTCGCTACCGGCACGGAGCATAACCCCGGTGGTCGCTCGATCATTAATCAGGTAGCGGTGGTGCTTCTCGCGCGTGACGCCTATAGCGCGGGCGTCGATCTCCGCAAGCCCTTTCAGATGCGCGGCGCTATCGTCAATCGCAACGCTACGCAATAACGGTTCCTGTAACTCAACCATCACCCGTTCGCGCGCCGCGGCGAAAAATAAATCGGCACTTTGGGAAAGAGGCCATGCCGGATGTAGAGACCTTGCGAGACGCGATTGAAAGTGAAAGTGATCAGTGCCTTAGCCCGGCTTTATGCCGCCTTGGGCTTCGGTAGCGGTACCAACTTTGCCAACTTCCTGAGGTTCTGGGCGGTGGCGGCGAGGAGGAACTCATCGTGAACGCCGGTCGGGCCTCTTAATCTGAGTCGGTCTAGCTTGAGGATGCGCTTGAGGTACGCGAACAGTATCCCGATCTTTTTGCGCAGCCGTCGCGAGACTCTGCCTTCCCCGAGATCTCGCAATCTGTTGTGCCATATCGCAAGGACCTTCGTGGATTGCGCGTGGTATTTTGCGGACCACCTCTTTTGGGCAACAGCGCGCCTTCGAGTCGCGACTTGACAGTCGTACTTGCTCGCGCGGTAGAGCATCGTCGCACCGTCGTTTACAAGGGTACCGGTCGTGGTCAGCATCTTGCCGCCAAGACATCGATAGACATCGCTAGCGTGATCGTAGGTGAAGTCATCAGGTGAGAAGGTGCCGTCCTTGCGGAGCGACCTGTCGAACATTGTCACGTGCGGCTCGATGCGGTTTTCGTAGACCAGCCAGCCGAGCATCTCCGCCGAGCCATAGGCGCTGTCGCCCATGAGCCAGGCGGGATAGAGCCCGAGGCGGTCCAGCGAACGCTAGATCATGCGCTTGGCGGCCAGAACCTCGGCCCGCCGGATGGCGGAGGTTGCCTCCACGTGGACGATGATCGCACGCTCGACGTCGATCAGATAGTTGGTGGAATATCCGAATCGACCACCCAGGTCACTTGTCTCCGGTACCGACGCCCCGCGTAGCCAGCGTGCGAGTTCCATTTCCGTCGTCAATTTAACGTGATGCCGCTCCTTGCCGTTGCGGCACGATGTGGGCGTAGCTATCTGCCTTTGGGCGAGAACTACATGACGCCCCAACAAGTTAAGTTAGTTGCTGATAGCTTCCAGAAGGTCTTGCCGGTGGCTGGCGTGACCGCTGACCTATTCTATGACCACCTGTTCGAGATTGCGCCAGAAACACGTGCGCTATTTCCCGACGATCTCAACGCGCAGAAGCAGAAGTTGATTACAATGCTGTCCACCGTGGTCGCTGGACTGCATGAGTTCAATCGGATTGCGTCTGTTGTCGAGGAGCTTGGCGTTCGTCATGCTACCTATGGCGTTGTCGAGAAGCACTATAAAGCCTTTGGCATCGCACTGATGCAAGCTCTGGATCAGAGCCTCGGCGTTGACTTCACGCCGCCGGTTAAGGAAGCATGGGCCGAAGCCTATATGACCTTGGCCAGTGCAATGAGCCCACCGAAAGTCGCGTGTTGAGGCTTTCCGAGAGGAGCCGTGGGGGACGCACGGGTAAGTCTTGTCGAAGCCCCTGTCTCAGAAATCGGCACCAACTATCGCAACTACTCTTGGCTTCCGCGAGCGATGACAGGAGCATTAGGCGTTAAGTTGGATCGTGCGCTTACGCTCTATTTTGCTTGACGGTCGGGAGGAAATATCGAGTTGTCGTGGCAATCTCAGAGCCACAAAAGCCCAAACGTTATTGTCACCACAGTGAGTGGTGCGCCGACCTTAAAAAAGGTCCAGAAATTAAATTCGATCCCGTGTGACTTTGCCCGCTGCGCTACGATCAGATTGGCCACCGAGCCGACGAGCGTGAAATTGCCGGCGAAGGTCGCCGTCATCGCCATCACGAGCCAAGCGTGCTGCGCATCGCCGAGAACTTCCACGAACGGTTTGAGCACCAGCACTGCCGGCACATTGCTGACCAAATTAGATAGCACGGCCGTGATGACGCCGAGCCAAGTCTTATCGTTCAGGTGCAGCGTGCCAAGTAACGCCGGCAGATGCGGATGAATCACCGTCTTTTCCAGCCCGGCAACCACGATAAATAGGCCGACGAACATAACGAGTAGCGGCCAGTCAATCTCGCGATAGACCCGCTCCGGCCGCACCCGGCGGGTGAGTAACAGCAAGGCACCGCCGACAATGGCAACCTTCGGTACGGAGTGTCCGAGGAAGAACAGCGTCACCATCGCCACCACCACAAGGACCGTCTTGACGAGCAGCGGCCCATGATAGCACGGCGGCCTGCATGGCGGCATCGGCAGTGCTCCATTGAAGAACTCGACATGATAGATCAATGCGATCAGCAGACCGGCGACCAGAAGGCTGAAGGCGGCAACCGGCGCCAGCGCCGCCGCGAATGTCGTATAGGGAATGCCGGACAGGCTGCCGATGATGATATTCTGCGGATTGCCAGTGATGGTAGCGACGCTGCCGATATTAGACGCCATGGCGACCGCCAGCAGATATGGGACCGGATCGCGCTTGAGACGTTCGACCAGATCAAGCACAAGCGGCGTCATCACCAAGCAGACCGTGTCGTTGACCAGAAAAGCCGACAGCAGGCCGCAGGCCATGACAACCATCGCCAGCAAAGCGAGCGGATGCCGCACATAGCTAGTGATCCAATGGTTGACCAGCGCGAAAAAGCCCGACACCCGCAGGTTTGCTACTACAATCATCATGCCGAGCAGCAACGTGATTGTGTTGAGGTCGACGGCGCGATAGGCCTCATCGAGCGATAACACCCCCGCGCCGACCATCAGGCTGCCGCCGAGCAACGCGGCGCCGGCGCGGTCAATGCGGTAGACGGGTATCTTGCCAAGCGCCACGACAATGTATGTTGCGAGAAAGATCAACCACGCTGCGATAATCGTCGTGTCAGGCATCGAATTCATGTTGCTCATCAGGCCTTGACCTGGAAGCAAAAGCAAGACGCAAGCTAAAGGGGTGGACCGCTGAAGCTCCCGCCCCCAAACCGGAGCCACCAGGGATTACTAGAGACGATGAGCACAAG
>JAKALI010000142.1 GCA_021813195.1 Pseudomonadota bacterium | reverse complement strand
CTTCCGCGGCTTGAACCCGAAGAGTTTTGATGGCCGTGGTAACTACGCGTGCGGTCTCAAGGAGCATCTCGTGTTCCCGGAGATCAATTACGACGATGTCGACGATGTACTCGGTCTCGACGTGATTGTCGTAACAACGGCCAATACCGATGAAGAGGCGCGTGAATTGTTGCGGGCCTTCAATTTCCCGTTTCGCAGCTAGAGGACCTCGGGTCAGCATGGCGCCGCCCCGAAAGGCCTTTGGAGGACACTGAATGGCTAAGACCAGTTCGATTGAGAAGAACAACCGCCGTCGCAAACTTGCCGCGCAGACCGCTGCCAAGCGTAAGCGTCTCAAGGAAATCGCGAACGATCGCAAGCGCCCAGCCGAGGAACGCTTTGCTGCGCGTTTGAAGCTCGCCGAGATGCCGCGGAATTCCAATCCCACGCGCATTCGCAATCGGTGCGAGCTGACCGGCCGCGCTCGGGGGACGTATCGGAAATTCAAGCTGTGCCGCAACCAGCTGCGCGAGCTGGCGAACCAGGGTCGTATTCCTGGTATCGTGAAGTCGAGCTGGTAGAGGGGCCGTTAGGACATGGCAATGAACGATCCAATCGGCGATATGCTGACCCGTATCCGCAACGCTCAGATGCGCCGCCGGCCCAAAGTCTCGACACCCGCCTCCAATATGCGCGCGCGCGTGCTCGACGTATTGGCGGAAGAGGGTTACATCCGCGGCTATACGCGCATCGAGCAAAAAGGCGAACTTCCCGAGTTCGAGATCGAGCTCAAGTACTACAACGGTCAGCCGGCCATTCGCGATATCGAGCGCGTCTCCAAGCCTGGTCGCCGTGTCTACTCGCCTGTGAAGGATTTGAAGACGGTCGCTAACGGCCTTGGTGTCGCTATCCTGTCCACGCCTAAGGGTGTGATGTCGGATGCGCGGGCGCGCGAGGAGAATGTGGGCGGCGAAGTGATCTGCAACATCTTCTAACAAAAGGCGTCCCTCAAGGACGATCCGAGGTTAAAAAGCGATGTCACGCATTGGCAAGAAGCCCGTTCCCGTGCCCAAGGCCGTTAGCGCGTCTGTTTCCGGGCAGACCGTGAAAATGAAGGGCCCGAAGGGAGAGCTTTCGTTCACGGTGCCGGAAGAGATCGCCGTTGAAATGAAAGACGGCGCAATCGCGGTGACGCCGCGCAACGACACGAAGATGGCTCGCTCGATGTGGGGTATGTCGCGCATGATCATTCAGAACCTGATCACCGGTGTGACGGAAGGCTACTCGCACACCCTGGAAATTCATGGGGTTGGCTTCAAAGCCGCGCTGAAAGGCAAGGATGCTCTGATATTGAACGTCGGCTACAGTCACGAGGTCAATATTCCGGTGCCTGCAGGTATCGAGGTGAAGGTGGGCGGTCCAAAGCAGGATCAGGTCACGGTGTCGGGGATCGACAAGCAGGCCGTCGGCGAATTGGCGGCTGTGATCCGCGCCTCGCGCAAGCCGGAACCTTATCAGGGCAAGGGTGTGCGCTATCAGGGCGAGTATATCTTCCGCAAGGAAGGCAAGAAAAAGTAAGGGCCAGGCACATGGGTACCCACGATCCATCATTCGAAAAACGTCGCGCCCGCGTGCGCCGCAGCGTCAAGGCCAATTCGGGAACGCGCCCGCGACTGTGCGTGCATCGTTCTGGCCGGCATATCTATGCGCAGGTGATCGACGATGCGCAGGGTCATACTCTGGCTTCGGCGTCCACGCTCGAAAAGGACGTTCGCACTGCGCTCAAGACGGGAGCAGACCGCGCCGCAGCCGCGCATGTCGGTAAGCTCGTCGCCGAGCGCGCACTGAAGGCTGGCATCGACACCGTTGTCTTCGATCGCGGTGGCTTTCTCTATCATGGGCGCGTTCAGGCGCTTGCCGAGGCCGCTCGCGAAGGCGGCCTGAAGTTCTGACGAAAGGGATCTGCACGTGGCACGCACACCCCAGAAGGACCGCGGACGCGATCGCGATCGCGAGAAGACCGAGAGCGAGTTCACAGACAAGCTCGTTCACATCAATCGCGTCGCGAAAGTGGTCAAGGGCGGCAAGCGGTTTGGTTTTGCGGCACTGGTCGTCGTAGGGGACCTGCGCGGCCGGGTCGGCTACGGTCACGGCAAGGCGCGCGAAGTGCCCGAAGCCATCCGCAAGGCCACTGAAGCGGCTCGCCGGTCACTGGTTCGCGTGCCGTTGCGCGATGCCCGCACGCTTCATCATGACAGCGAGGGCCGTCATGGATCGGGCAAAGTCGTGGTGCGTTCTGCGCCTCCGGGCACCGGCATCATTGCCGGCGGCGCGATGCGCGCGGTGTTTGAGATGCTAGGCGTGCAAGACGTGGTTGCCAAGTCAATGGGCTCGACCAATCCGTATAACGTGGTGCGCGCGACCTTCGATGCTTTGAAAGCGCAGGAAAACCCGCGCTCCGTTGCGGCGCGGCGCAACCTGAAAGTCTCTGACGTCGTGGCTCGCCGCCGCGATGCGTCGTCCGCTACGGAGACCGGCGCGGAGGCATGACCCTCAAACGCGCGGCGCTCAATCTTGGAGTTTGACGGATGTCCGGCAAAGAAAAAAAGACCATTACGGTCGAGCAGATCGCAAGTGCAGCCCGTCGGCCTGACAAGCAGACGCAGACCTTGCGCGGTCTCGGGCTCGACAAGCTCCATCGCCGCCGCACGCTGGAAGACACTCCGGCCGTTCGCGGTATGATCAACTCCATCCCGCATCTGGTCCGTGTCGTCGACGAGGCGTGATCAGGCGAGTTACTCTGAAGGAAAGACCCCCCATGCGGCTGAACCAAATCAAGGACAACGCGGGCGCCCGCAAAACGCGCGTGCGTATCGGGCGCGGCATCGGATCGGGAGTCGGCAAAACCGGCGGCCGCGGCGGCAAAGGTCAAACTGCGCGCACGGGCGTTGCAATCGGTGGTTTCGAAGGCGGCCAGATGCCGTTGCATCGCCGCCTGCCTAAGCGCGGGTTCAACAAGTGGCGCGCCAAGGACTTCAACGAGATCAACGTCGGTTCGCTGCAGCAGGCCGTCGATGAGGGCAAGCTGAAGGTCGGTCAGACGGTCGATATCAATACGCTGGTGGCAGCCGGCATTCTGCGCCGGGCGAAAGATGGCTTGCGCGTCCTTGGTACAGGCGCGTTGACGAGCAAACTGTCCATCACGGCCAATCATGCGTCGGCATCGGCGCGGGCCGCGATCGAGAAGGCCGGCGGTTCGCTGCAGATCATCGAGGTCAAGGTCCTGGAAGCCGACGTGAAAAAGCGCGAAAAGACGGCAGCTAAGAAAGGCAGTGCCAAAAAGGCATAAGACCGGACGATCCGCGAAAGTCCTCCTAGTATCGGCATGCTAGAACCCCCACATGGCGGGGGCGGGCTGCTGGGTTCGGGGGACGACAAGCATGAGATCGTAGGGCGCCCAAGTCCCGCGTGGGGCAGGCAACCTGGGGAGGACCTGAGGGTCTGGAGAGAACAGTATGGTTTCCGCTGCCGAGCAGCTTGCCGCGAACTTGAATTTCGGCGCCTTCGCCAAAGCGGAGGAGTTGAAAAAGCGCATTTGGTTCACGCTCGCCGCCCTCCTGGTGTATCGCCTGGGCACCTTCATTCCGCTTCCCGGGATCAACGCCGCCGCCTTCGCTGATGCCTTCAAGGCGCAATCGGCCGGTCTGCTCGGCATGTTCAACATGTTTGCCGGCGGCGCGGTTGAGCGCATGGCGATCTTCGCCCTCAACATTATGCCCTATATCTCCGCGTCGATCATCATACAGATCATGACGTCGGTGAACCCGAAGCTCGAAGCCTTGAAGAAGGAGGGCGAGTCGGGGCGCAAGCAGATCAACCAATATACGCGCTACCTGACCGTCGTTCTGGCCGCCTTGCAGGCGTATGGTATCGCGATCGGGCTTGAGGGGTCGTCGGCTGGCGCGGCAGGCGCCATCGTGACCGATCCAGGCTGGTTCTTCCGCTTCTCGACGGTGATCACGCTTGTCGGCGGCACGATGTTCCTGATGTGGCTCGGCGAGCAGATCACGCAGCGCGGGGTCGGCAACGGTATCTCCCTCATTATCTTTGCCGGTATCGTGGCGGCACTTCCTTCTGCGCTCGCCGGTCTTTTTGAACTTGCCCGCGCCGGATCGATTTCCACACCGTTGCTGTTTGCATTTCTCATCGGCGCCCTCGCTGTGATCGCGGCTGTGGTATTCATCGAGCGCGCGCAGCGCCGGCTCCTGATCCAGTACCCGAAGCGGCAGGTGGGTAACCGGATGACGCAGGGCGAGTCCTCGCATCTGCCGTTGAAGCTCAATTCAGCGGGCGTGATCCCGCCGATCTTCGCCTCTTCCTTACTGCTCTTGCCTGTCACCGCAGCACAGTTTGCGGGCCAGGGGACGGACGCAGATTGGCTGAACTCGATTGTTGCGGCACTCGGTATGGGTCAGCCTTTACACATGGCGCTATTTGCTGCGCTCATCATTTTCTTTGCGTTTTTCTACACCGCACTCGTGTTCAATCCCAAGGAGACGGCAGATAATCTGCGCAAGTACGGTGGATTCCTGCCCGGTATTCGTCCCGGCGAAAAGACCGCGGAATACATCGACTACGTGCTAACGCGCATCACGGCGGTGGGCGCCATCTATCTCGCGGCGATCTGCGTGCTGCCGGAATATTTGGTCAGTCAGGCGGCCTTGCCGTTCTACTTCGGTGGCACGTCTCTGCTGATTGTGGTCTCCGTGACCATGGATACGGTGGCGCAAATACAAAGCCATCTACTCGCGCATCAATACGAGGGCTTAATCAAGAAGGCGAAGCTCAAGGGTGCGACCAACAACCGGGGGCGGCGATGAACCTCATCCTTCTGGGGCCGCCGGGTGCCGGTAAAGGTACGCAGGCCGCGTTGTTGTCCGAGAAGCACGGCCTCGTTCAGCTCTCGACCGGCGACATGCTGCGCGCCGCAGTGAAGGCTGGCACTGAAATCGGACGCAAGGCCGAGGCGATCATGAAGAGCGGCGGCCTCGTGCCGGACGAGGTCGTTGTCGGCATCATCGCCGAGCGGATCGAGGCGCCTGACTGCAAAGGTGGCTTCATTCTGGATGGCTTTCCTCGGACCTTGAAACAGGCTGACGCGCTCTCCCAGCTCCTCACCGCAAAGGGCCGCGATCTGGACGTCGTCATCGAGCTCAAGGTTGATGACACCATCCTGGTGTCGCGCATCGAAAACCGAGCCCGTGAAACACTTGCAGCCGGAGGTACGGTTCGGGCGGACGACAATGCCGATGCGCTGCGCACGCGCCTCATGGCCTACTACCGCGAGACAGCGCCGCTCATCGGTTATTACTACGCCTACCGCAAACTGCGGACCGTCGACGGCATGGCCTCCATCCCCGAGGTCGCCGCCGAAATCGAGGCTGTTCTCAAGTCGGTGAGCGCGGTGTGACACGATGGTTGCAACGGTTGACGGGAGTGTGAGCAAACGCTACAACACCGCGCTCTCATGACGCAGGGTTGGACGCAGTTGGCCGAGCGACGCAAGACGCCAGGCTGACACGTTTGTGTTTTATTCGTGAAGAAACAAAAGGTTAGACGTGTGTCCGGGACGCTGTGTCTCCGGGTCTCAGTCGCCTCAAGGCAGCAGAACGACGAAGAACTCGAGAGCTTCAGGAGAAGATCGTGGCTCGTATCGCAGGTGTGAACATCCCGACGCAGAAGCGCGTCGTCATTGCGCTTCAGTATATCCACGGGATTGGTCCGAAGTTCGCCCAGCAGATTTGCGATGCGGTTGGCATTCCGCCTGAGCGGCGGGTGAACCAACTCACAGACGCTGAAGTTCTCCAAATCCGCGAGACCATCGACCGCGATTACATCGTCGAGGGAGACCTGCGGCGCGAAGTGACGATGAACATTAAGCGGCTCATGGATTTGGGCTGCTACCGGGGCTTGCGCCACCGCAAGGTGTTGCCGGTGCGTGGCCAGCGCACGCATACCAACGCCCGCACCCGCAAGGGCAAGGCCAAGCCGATCGCGGGTAAAAAGAAGGCCTAATCGAACCATTCCGTGTCGGCGGCGCGGGCCGCATGACCACAACTTAGCGCCCTCATGGGGCGCACGACAACTCAGAAAACCTGCCAACGCGCGCAGGGCAGGAACACGGGACGTAACATGGCGAAAGAACAAGCCAAAGCTGTACGCGGCAAAGTTCGCCGCAAAGAGAAAAAGAACATTGCGTCGGGCGTTGCTCACGTGAATGCGTCTTTTAACAATACCATGATCACCATTACCGATGCGCAGGGCAACACGCTCGCCTGGTCGTCCGCAGGGACGATGGGCTTTAAGGGGTCGCGCAAGTCGACACCCTTCGCCGCTCAGGTTGCCGCCGAAGACGCGGGCAAGAAGGCCCAAGAGCACGGTGTGAAAGTCCTTGAGGTGGAAGTCTGCGGCCCCGGTTCTGGCCGCGAATCGGCGTTGCGCGCGCTGCAGGCAGTCGGCTTCCAGATTACCTCGATCCGCGATGTTACGCCTATTCCCCACAATGGCTGCCGCCCGCGCAAGCGTCGCCGCGTGTGACACATCTGCTGGGCGCTGGGACACCCTTTCCGGCCCCTCTCGATTTCGTAGATCCGTGCCGTCTCGAATTCTCCCCCATGAGCGGCACGGGCGCCTGACTGGATCGGTGCTGCGGCGCGCCTTGGGCGAGAGACGCGCGTAAACGGACAATGAGGCATCTGGTGACGAACATTCTCCAGAAGAACTGGCAAGACCTGATCAAGCCCTCCAAACTGGAGGTCATTCCTGGCCATGACCGGGCGCGGTTTGCGACGGTGATTGCCGAACCGCTCGAGCGCGGGTTCGGCTGGACGCTCGGTAACGCGTTGCGACGCGTGCTGATGTCCTCGCTCCAGGGCGGGGCCGTCAAGACCGTGCAGATTGACGGCGTACTGCACGAGTTCTCTTCGATCCCGGGCGTACGCGAGGACGTGACCGACATCGTGCTCAACATCAAAGAGATTGCACTTCGCGTGCACTCGGAAGGTGTAAAGCGCATGGTGCTGAAGAAGGAAGGCGCCGGGCCTGTGCGCGCGGGCGACATCGAGACCTCCTCGGACGTCGAAATTCTCAACCCCGAGCACATCATTTGCCATCTCGACCAAGGCGCTTCCGTGCGCATGGAATTCACAGCCGACATGGGCAAGGGCTACGTCCCCGCGGAGCGCAATCGTCCCGATGATGCTCCCATCGGCCTCATTGCAGTCGACAGCATCTACACGCCCGTCAAGAAGGTTTCCTACAAGGTCGAGAACACCCGCGAAGGTCAGATACTCAACTATGACAAGTTGATCATGACGGTTGAGACCGACGGGTCCGTACGGGCGGAAGACGCGGTTGCCCTGGCCGCCCGTATCTTGCAGGACCAGCTCGCCGTCTTCATCAATTTCGAAGAGCCCAAAAAACCTCAAGAAGAAGCGCGCCATCCCGAGCTGGCCTTCAACGCAGCCCTACTGAAGAAGGTCGATGAACTGGAACTGTCGGTGCGCTCGGCGAACTGCTTGAAGAATGACAACATCGTCTACATCGGCGACCTGATCCAGAAGACGGAAGCTGAGATGCTGCGGACGCCAAACTTTGGGCGTAAGTCGCTGAACGAGATTAAGGAGGTCCTCGCCTCGATGGGTCTCCACCTCGGTATGGAAGTACCCAACTGGCCGCCCGACAACATCGAAGAGCTGGCCAAGCGCTTCGAGGATCAGTACTAGGTTTTGTTTTCCGCCAGGCAAGAGTTCGGGCGGTGCGCACAACCGACGAGTGGGACCGTAGAAGCCCACCGTTCAACAACGTAAGGGACACGACAACACCATGAAGCACGGACATCTGGGACGCCGTCTCAATCGCCACAGCGGTCACCGTCAGGCCATGTTTTCCAACATGGCGGCGAGCCTCATTCGGCACGAGCAGATCGTAACGACATTGCCTAAGGCTAAGGACTTGAAGCGCGTGATGGACAAGTACATCACGCTCGCCAAGCGCGGTGATCTCAACTCCCGCCGCCTTGCAGCCGCGCGCCTGTGCGATGAAGATATGGTCAAAAAACTTTTCGACACGTTGGGGCCACGGTACAAAAACCGAAATGGTGGCTACACCCGCGTCCTTAAGGCGGGGTTCCGCTATGGTGATAGCGCGCCGCGCGCCGTGATCGAACTCGTCGATCGTGACACAGGCGCGAAGGGGGCGGATGACAAGGCCCGTCACGAGGCGGACCTGAAGGCTCGCGAAGAAGCCGGCGTCTAAAGCCCTGGTGCGTGCGGGGATCGTGGCGTAGCTCGCGAAAGTGACGACGATCTTTTTTGTGGCCGCGGATGGAACGCGCGGACGCGAGTTCCATGGTGATTTCCGCTGCACTGGCGTTTGGCGACCGCCCGTCTCAATGGCCTGAACGCTCCACTTCGCGCGGGCGCGCGGTGCCAGGTTCAGGCGGCGCTTGCGGCCTTTTTGGCTGATGCGCGCGCGCCGCCTCGGCCTGATGAACGGGCGAGGGATTTGAGCGGGGCCAAGTCGAGCCGGCGCTCCCAATATGGGTCCGGACCGAGATGCCCGTTCAGAAAATCGAGAAAGACATCCACTTTGGCCGGCATGAAGTCGCGTGAGGGATAAACGGCGTAGACGGCCATGTTCGACGAGCCGCGATATTGCGGCAAAACGACTTGCAACTTGCCCGCACGAA
>JAKALI010000141.1 GCA_021813195.1 Pseudomonadota bacterium | reverse complement strand
CGCGTAGAGTCCGTGCGTGCGGGACTGCGTGGGTCGTCCGTCAAATAGCAGGCGTTCGGCCAGCGCCGTGGGACCGAACAGCGCGAGGTATGTCGCCCAGAAGTCGTGCCAAGTGTTCTGTGCGTCATCAAAGCAGGTGTATGCCGAGCGGTGAAGTTCGACGCAGCGGACGAGCGCCGGCCAGTCACGAACCTCGGCGGCGACATCGGCGGCAAGTGCCAAGTTCCGCTGGATTGCGTCGATCGGGTGTGCCTGCGCTATGCTGTCCGATACGAAGGTGACGCTCACGCGCGCGAGTGCGCTGTCACCACGCCCGGCTCGCCGCAACGCGGGCAGCAGGAACCGATACGCTTTTGCATCACAGAAGAACCCGCGCTCCTCGAGCCAGTTGATGACGGGCGCGAGCGCATCAGCTGGCGACCGACCTTGGCGCGCAAGCTCCTGTGTCATGAACCGCCGAAAGCTTTCATGAAAGACACGGACGCCGCCTTGCCCAGTAGCCGAGGAAAGAATCGGTGTGAGTCGCGTGAGAGCGAGTGGTATCCAAGCGCCGACCAATGCCGGAAGCATCTCGCGCAATTCGCTTTCGGTAACCGCGAAGTCGATCACACCTAGCAAGTCGGCGATGGCCTGCGCCTGGGAGCTCGCGGTCCGGTATAGGTGCGCATAGTAGACCGCGATGTCACCAGAAATGGCCGGGGCCCCTTCTATCCAGTCGATGGGCGAGGCGATCGTCCCGTCCTGTACCCCTGTCACGAGCCCGAGCGCCAAGTAGCGGGTGTACAGTGGATTCCCGTCAGCCCGGTCCGCGAGTGTTCTTCGGGTGAGGGCGACGTGGTGATCGTCCATGCCGACCGCGACAAGCGCGCGTGACACCCCGTGGCGGTCGGCCAGTGCCTCAACGTCGGGCGACGACCAGGTGGGCAGCGGACGTGTGACGAGCACGCTCCTCCACCGGGTATGAAGAGGGTCGAGGTGTTCGCCAGGCTGCGAACCGATTACGACTGCGACACCCGTCGGAACGTTGAGCGTCGCCAGCCGCTCCACGATGTCTGTCTCCTCACTGGCGAGTCCCCGGGCGTCCGCGCGGACCCGTGCGATGTGATCAAGCCCGTCTACGATGAGGACAACAGGCCGGCCGAGGACCGCCGCGCTGGTCAGCGCAGCCTCGAGCTCCGTGATGCCCGCGGCGTACCGAGCGCCTCCTGAGCCTCGCAGCGCGGGCTCGGCGTCGACCAGCTCGGCGAGCAGATTGCCGAAGAACACATCCGTGGTGACCCGACGCTCAACGAGGTTATCGCCCGGCTCCAGGTAACAGTAATGCCGAGCCACGACTGCGCCCGCGTCCCGAAGCTCGTCAGCGAGTCGCGTAAGCTCCCATGACTTGCCGGCGCCCGGCGGTGCGACCACCAGCTGGTGCGCTCCGGCGAGTGCGGCCTCGCGTAGACCCCGGCGGAACGTGGGCCTGTCGTGGAAGATCGCTCTGTCGAGCGGAAATGACTGCGCGATCCGTCCAAAGTCCACACGGATGTCCAGGTCGCGCTCGACATCCGCCGGAGTGAGCGACGCCGCCTGCGTACGCGCCAG
This sequence comes from Pseudomonadota bacterium, assembly GCA_021813195.1. Next base: position 7,153 of record JAKALI010000141.1, on the reverse strand, counting down.
ATTGGCGAGCGAAATCGCGAGTGCCGCTACGTCGGCCGGGGCGCGTCCATGGTTCGGGTAGCGTCCGACACCGACACGGTCTGCCAACTCCTCGACTAGCGCACGCTCGAGCGGACCTGGTGCCGTCAGATCGGCTGACGCGACTGGTAGGTCCAATTCGATTACGAAGTGCTCGCAGAACGCGAGAAACTCCCCACGCCCAAACTCAGCACCCGACAACGCGTATGTTGTAAGGGGCGCCCAGACCGGTGAGCCATTTGTTGGCCAGATCGCCTCGCCACGCAGCCGGAAGCAACGGGCTGGCCAGCCTGCCAGAGTTGGAGTTGCCGCGACCGGCTCTAAGCGTCCAGCCAGAGGACTGTCACCCGCCGGCGGCGTCCAAGTGGCGCAGAGGCGGTATTCGTCAGCCGGCGAAACACCCGCCCGAACGTACGTCAGCACTAGGCGGTCGATGCGTAGGCTTGAGCCCGAGCCGACAAAATCGTCCTCAGAGAGTGGGCGCGTGGCGCTCTGGCTTGACTTGAACTGCTGCCTTAGCCGTCGCCCGTTGGCTCGCACCTCAAGGTCGTCGATGCGGTCGTCGTCGACCTGCTTTCGGTCGACCACTACTTCATCGAAACGGTCGACCAGCCCTCGGACGAGGACGTATGCTGTAGCGATGTCCTGGTATCGGTACCCTCGATGCGCTGGCTGGAGATTCCCGCGACGACTTGCCATTCCAGAACCTGACAAAGGAGACCGTATGGCGGAAGAACTTGCCCGCCAAGATGGACGTCGTCGTCAGGGTGACCGTCGACTTGCTGAGCCGGGCCGCCTCGCTCCGGACACTCGCCGAAGCGAGCACCTCTCAGTTCACGCTTGGCAGCCCCTCGGCCCCCCTGGGGGACAGGCGCCACATGAGAACTTCCTCACGACTTACCGAACTTCAGTCGTGGTGTAACACATTGCCACATTGACATTTAGCAGAACGTGCAGAACATCGCACGGAACTGATCGCCTAGAGAGGGAAAAACCAAACCCGCGGTGCCAACTGCGTCCGCTGGAGCCGCAAGGCTGCCGCTGTCAAGAACTCCGGAGCAGCTCGAAGTCGAACGCCAGTACGCCTATTAGTCTGGCGGGTCGGCGAAGGCGACTGCCTATTGATTAGCCACTTGACGCGTGCCCGCGGGAACGCAGCCATACCTACTATGACGCGACTTCGATCAAATCGGCGGGATTACTAAATGAACGTGCACAATCCGATCGGCTTACGGATCCGCCACGTCGCACGAGCTGCCCCCGACAGAGTCGCGGTCGATGACGCGAACGGAGCGCTTTCCTACGCAGCTCTCTATGAGCTTGCTACGAGGTATGCTGGAGCCTTTCGATCGGTAAGTCGCGAAGGACGCGTCCTCCTTGCCTTGCCTCAGGGTGCGGATGCCTACGCAGCTCAGCTCGGATGTTACCTCGCTGGGCGCACTTATTGTCCAGTCGACAACTCGCTACCAGAATCAAGGCTCCGCGCGATCGTCGACACGTTCCACCCGGACATCATCTGCATCGATTCCGCGACCACTTGGACGACCGGGATTCGCACCCTCTCGCCAGGGGAATCTCGGAGCACAGAACCATCTAGTTCCATCGAGACCGCCGCAGATATTGCATATGTCATCTTCACGTCAGGGTCGACTGGTCGGCCAAAAGGGGTGCTGATACGAACAAGATCGCTATCGCCGTTCTTTGATTGGCTGCGGGACGCATTTGCTCCCGGCCCCGAAGATCGCTGGGCCCAATTCTCACGTCTTGGTTTTGATCTCAGTATTGTGGACATCTTGGGAGCACTATTGAGCGGCAGTACGCTCGTGCCAGTCGTCAAGGCGGCTGACCGCTTACTTCCGGGCCGCTTCATTGATCGGGAGCGCATCACAATCTGGCACTCGGTGCCATCGTTGATTCCTGCAATCGTCGAACAAGCACCCAAGCACTCACACACGCTGAAGTCGCTCCGACTTGCGTCCTTCTGCGGCGAGCCGCTTTACGAGCACCACGTGGCAATCTTGTTTTCGAGGTGCGCTGATCTTCGACTCTTCAATACGTACGGTCCAACTGAGGGTACCCTGTTCTGCACGTTTCAGGAGTTCACGTGCCAGTCTTATAAGACTGCGTGTCATGGAAGTGCGGCGATTGGCAGGCCGATTCCGGGCTGGCAAGTACTCCTTGCACCTAACGGTTCGCCAGCCGTCGACCAGACATTCGAGATGATTATAGCTGGCGACAATATCGGGGCGGGCTATCTCGGCGCCAGTGCCGCTGAAGACGCGCGCTTCACGACCGTGCAGACTCCAATTGGACCGAAACCAGCCTTCCTCACAGGGGACCAAATTCGCGTCATCGAGTCGAATTGGTACTTCGCGGGTCGGCTGGATTCCCAAGTAAAGATCCGCGGCCACCGCCTTGAGCTAGGCGAGATCGAAGCCACTCTCATGCAACTGGGTGTAACGGAAGCCCATGCATTCGTCCACCAGGGTCGCCTTATCGCTGCGGTGCGTGGCATCGACAAGCACAATGACGTGACTCTCCGCCAGCTCACGCGACAGCACCTACCTGATCACGCCGTGCCAAGCCAGATTCTGTTAGTCGACTCCTTCCCCCGACTATCGAGCGGCAAAGTGAACTATGCGGAACTTGTCACACTTCTTAGCGGTGGTGATTCGTGAGCAATGACTTCGCCATCAGCATCGTAGCGTCAGCCTTGGGCGTCCGTCCCGAGGAGGTCGACGAACAAGCGGCGCTCAATCACCACCCCGCATGGGACAGCTTGGCACAGGTGCACGTCATTCTGGCGCTGGAAGAACGTCTTGACATTTCGATTGATGATTCAGCCGTTCTTCAGTACTCGTCAGTTAAGGCGATCGCCGCATTATGCGCACAGCATGGCGCTCCACGCACTGACCACCGCTGACAGCGAAGGAACAATGATTACCGATTCCGACACCGCGACTTTCACGAGTTTTGACGGTCTGGTCTTGGAAGGAACCGTCACAACGCCGACCGGCACGCTCAATGGTCGTGCCATTCTAGTCCATGGCATGACCGCGGACCGTGAGGAGTGGGGCTTCTTCACACAGCTTTCAGAGCACCTGCGCACTCTGGGCATCGCGAGTCTTCGCTTCGATTACCGATGCCATGGCGCGTCCTCTGGTATACCGGCCACTGACCTCTCGCTTGGTGGCATCATTAACGATGTCAACGCAGCATATGAACACCTGCTTTCGCATTTCCCCGATCCAGCTTTACCCACGTTCATCTTCGCCGTGAGTTTCAGCGGCGGCGTCACTGCAGCGTGGGCTTCTGCGCTTACCTCCAAGCCCGCTAAGCTCTTCTTATGCGCTCCGGTTCTGGACTATCTCGCAGACATCGACAAGACCTGTGGAGACTGGCGGCAGAACTTAGCATCGCAGGGCTTCTTCGATTACTCAGTCCTCCGGCTCGCGCGTCCGTTAGTCAACGATATCTCTATTATCGACGTGACTGGTGCCCTGAAGTCGTCGACTTTTCCAATCGTCATCATACACGGCGTGGAAGACCGAGATGTGCCGATCGCGCAATCGCGTCGCGTGATTTCACTCACTCCTCTGGCATCATTGATTGAAGTACCGAATGCCGACCACGGCTTCGTTAGCCCTGGCGATCTCGACGGCACCTCTCCAGGAACTATGGCTAACTACGGACTCGTGTTCGCGCATATTGAACAACAATGCCGCGAGGTCCTTCGTGCCTGACCTCTTTACCGCCATCGGCACTCCTGCTTTTGTAGCAGCTGACGTATCGTGGGGCGCCGCGGTTTCCGTCGGCGCTGGCAGTTGTGTAGGATACCCCGCGACGGCGCGGCCGTCTGCTCCCACTTCAATCGGTGATGGCGTCGTGATCGGCGCTCATTGCGTGATAGAGGACGGTGCTCAACTCGCGGCCCGAGTCTCGCTTGACCACTTCTGCCGCGTGGGCTCGGGATCAGTCATCGGCGTCGATACTCGCTTACTGTACGGCATTCACGTCTTCGATCAGTGTCACATCGGCGCTCGGTGTATTGTGGGTGGAAACGTCGACGACCGTGCCGTGCTTGAGGATGACGTCACGTTTATGGGCACTATGGCGCACAGCTACCGCCACGGGGGCACCGTCGCTGACTGGGACACGCTTGTGCAACCCTCTCCGATCATTCGGAAGGGAGCTGTGGTCGGCCAAGATGCGCTAATTCTGGGCGGAATCGAGATCGGAGAACGGTCGTATGTGGCTGCTGGGGAAATCGTCCGTTGCGACGTGCCCGCGTTTCAGGTGCTTTACCGCGGGCGGCTCTCGCCTGTATCGGCCTGGCGCGGCATCCTCTCTCCGCGACGCTTGCCCGACGCTACTTCGTTCGGTGAGTACGAGCGTCTATGACGGAGCTTCGGATCTTTGTCGGCCATCCTTTTGGGGACAGACACTACGAGGGCGGGGTTACCGCATTTCGGCGCGCGATCACCTCTGCCTGCAAACGCGCGACAACTGAGCTGCACCGCTCAGGGTTGAGCGTCACTCTGCTCCCATTCTTTGTTTCGAGGGAATACGGCAAAGGACTGCCAGGCATCGTGCGACAGGAGCTCGAAGAATGCAGCATCGGCATCTTCGACCTGACTGGGACGCGACCAAATGTGCTATTTGAACTCGGTTACCTGACGGCACTCAATCGGCCGTGCGTGACCATGATGAAGGCCGGCACCAAGCTACCGTCAGACGTTGTCGATACGTTGGTTGGCGAGTACGCCTCCCCGGCGGCGCTCGTTCGCGTTGCCGCAACGCGGATTGCACAGGCCGTCAAGGATGTCCACGGATCTCACGTCGGGCGTTCGCGCACAAATAGCCGAAACTGGTTCGCGTACAATCCGAGTGTGATTACGCTGGTGTGCGCTCCCGAAACAGAGCGATCACGCTTCGCTTCTCGCGATGAAGCGAATTACCTGTTCATCGACGGCCTCGAAGACCGTGATGCCCTATTCGAAGTCGCCACCTTTCTCTCGCGCTCCTTTCCACACTCGCGAGTGGATCGCTTCGCGTCTGATGCCGTCCCGACGGAGGCGCTTCACGGCGACCTGGTGGTCATCGGTGGTCCTGGTGATCCCAATGGTACCGGCAATCATGTCTGCCGCGACGTCCTTCGTCTCACTGACGCAGCAATTTCATACGGCAGCGACTGCGATAGAGCATTTTTCAAGAAGCGAGAGTATGTGCCGCAGTTCGATTCCACTGGGCGCCTAGAGGTTGACTATGGGTACTTCTTGCGGGCTCCCAACCCGTTCAATCCAGACCGCACTGTAATCGTAGTCTGCGGCGTCTACACCTCCGGCACTCTCGGCGCGGCACTCGCCTTTTCGGACCATGCGACAGCACGAGACAATGGCGAAGTTCTCAGGCAGACGCTCGGGGGTGGCCTTAGAGCGAATCCCTCGTTTGAAGCCTGTTTTCCGGTCGAGGTTACGGTCGCTGGGGCTGTTCACTGCCCGAGGGTACTTCGCAGGCACATTTCGAAGCGCTGACCAACAATGAGATCGTCAGTCAACGCGACTCGGCTTGTGTTCCTTACGTGTAGCCGCAACCGCCCATCCGAGCTCCAGGCGCTTGATCGTTCGATCGGGCACTTTGTAAGATGGAGTAAGACACCGTCCGCAGTTGCGTGGATCATTCTTGACGATTCGACCGGTGCTTCGTCGCTCTCGATTCCACCGGTATTCCGATGCTCGGAAGTTGGTGTAGCCGTCTATGTGGTCGATTCTGACATGCATGAGTCGATCATATCTATCATCCGTAACGCAAGTACATCACCGTCGTTTCTCGGCCTCTTTCGTTCACCGGGCACTCCGGAATGGGACGCCGCCGCAAGTCGCAACTGTCTTTCCCTTCTGGCCTCTGCGATGGTAGACCCAGACGACCTGATCGTGTGGGTTGACGATGATATGGTCTTGAGTGCCACGGAGGTCGAGGCTTCGACTGCAGAGTTCCTTACAATTGATTCTGGTACGCGTCCGGAGTTCGGCGTGCAAGAAGCCTTGGGCCTGATGAGGGACCCACAGGTCCTTGCGGCTGGCACACGATTCGTGGGCATATCGGATCAGTCCATTCGTGACCACGTGCGTATCGGCTTCGGTTTCGATCACTACCCCGAACTGGCGCAGCTGAGCGTGGCTTGGTCGCACGGGGCGTTTCCGATGATCGTCGAGCATGTCGGCCTACTGCGAGCCGACCTTGGTCGTCGAGGACCTGGCGGATTGAGCACCGGCTTCCTCGTAACCCGACCATCATCAATTCGCAATCGACCGTTCTTCCGCATCTATAATGAGGACTGGCTCTGGCTGCTTATGCTCGGCCCCTCGGAGCAAGTACTTCGACAGGCCGAGACAGCCGTTGTGCACGCTCCACGGAAAGGTCGGTCAATCGGGGTTCAGGCCCTGGTTCAACAGGAGGTGGGTGAGGTCCTGTTCGACGTCGCCAGCAGCCTGTGGGGCGATGACTCAGCTGCAGACATTCACCGCTTTACCAAACGCCTCGCTGCTTCGACTGCATTGATTGCCTCGCGGCTTAGTGAACGACTCTTTGTGTTAGAGTGCACAAGCCACGACCTCGACAAGCTCGCGCGCCATTCGCGCTCCACGTTAGTGCGCGTACGACTGCGAGAGCTTTCTGCTGTGTTTCGCGAGGCGTCCGCAAGACTGGCGTCAGCCGATTCTGCCACACTCTCTTTGACCCTTGATAACTTCGCCGCACTGGCTTCACAATGGGAGCGCCACATTACCGCACCTGACATATCGTCGCATTGTCGAGGCCTCTTGACAAAAGCGCGCCTTAGCTGATGACGCTTCTTGTTCGACACACCGTCACGCGCTACGGATTCCTCTGAGCACGTGCACGATGCGTGACGCGGCGCGCTTGTTTACGCCCACTCGATGCTCGATCGACATTCGCGAAGTGATTGTGAGGGTCCCCCCGTCCGTTCTCCGTTTCTAAGCAGACAAACGGGCGGTGGGCCTGGTCCCCCATTTTTCATCCAGTTTGACGCGTCAATTGATCGCACGAACGGATCGGGGTTCGAAGATGCCGGCACGTTTGTAGACGGTCGGCGGTTGTAGCCCCAGGGTTGTGT
>JAKALI010000140.1 GCA_021813195.1 Pseudomonadota bacterium | reverse complement strand
ATCCGAACGCACGGCTTTGAGCGCACGTCCGAAGCCGAGGCGCATTCCGCCTTCCAGTGCCAGAACCAGCGCTGCGCTCAGCGCCAGCACGAGATAATACATGCGCAGCGGCGCATCGAATGCGAAGCCCGCGACGGAAAATGCCGGAATGCCGACGAGACCGGACGGGCCGCCAGTGAGATCGACGAGGCTCACAGCAAGCGAATCGATCAGCAGGCCGAAAGTGAGCGTCGCCAAGGCGAGGTAGAGGCCGCGTAAGCGGCCGGTCGCCAGCGCCAGCAGCAAGGCGCAGACCACGCTGAAAGCAACCGCGGTCATGATCGCGACCAGCGGCGGCCAGTCGTATGTCGTCGCCAGAATGGCCGCGCAATAGCCGCCAACCGCCATGAAGCCGGCATGGCCGAGACTGACTTGGCCGGCATAGCCCATGAGCACATCGAGGCCGAGCACGGCAATGAACAGGATCAGCGAAATCACCAGCGTCTCGAGCAATCCGCTCGGCACCAAGACCGGCAGGACCGCCAGCACGACCAGCAGGACAAGACCGAACGCCAGTGCACGGCTGCCCGGCAAGCGGACCACCGCGCGATAGATACGGGCGTCGTCGCGTACGTCGCTGCGGCGCAGCGGACCGCTCGGAAAAAGACCGGCCGGGCGCAAGACGAGAACGACCAACAGTAACAATAGCGCCAGGGTATTGGCAAACAGCGAAGATACGTAATAAGCGGCGAACTGCTCGGCAACACCGAGGACAATGCCGCCGACAATCGCTCCGGCAAAGCTTCCCATGCCACCAATGGCAACCGCGATGAAGCCGGAGATCGTGAAGAACTGCCCGCTGTCGAATTGCAGCGACATGATCGGCGCCACCAGTATGCCGCCGATCGATCCGATGGCGGCGGCAAGGCCGAAGCTGAGCAGGATCATCGCGCGCAGATCGATCCCCATGAGGCGCGCCGCAACCGGATTTTCGGCGCAGGCACGCAAGGCGCGGCCAAGGGTCGTTTTCTGCAGCAACAGCCACGATCCGAGAATTATGACGACCGATACTCCAGTGAGCCAAACACCCTGCGAGGGAATGCGCAGGCCGCCGACGATGAGCGGTGCTTCGCCCGAGAACGGTGGCAGCGCATAGGGCTGATTGCCCCAGATCACCAGAGTTGCTCCGATGAAGAAGGTTAGCAATCCCGCCGTCAGCACCAGCGCGCTGCTGCCGGGAAGCCGCGAAACGGCAGGCGCGAAAGTAAATGCTCCTACCAGCAGACTGAAGGCGGTGGTGCAAACCACGGCGGCAATGGCCGCCGGCAGGATCGGCCAGCTAAAGATCACCTGAAAATAATACATGCCCATCGCACCGAGCACGCAGAACGCGCCCTGCGACAGGTTCACCACATTGGTCACGCGGAAGACGAACGAGAATCCGAGGGCAGCGATGGCGAAGACGCCGCCCTGCAGCAGACCGCCGATGACGATCTGAAGGATAGCCGTCAAGTCGCGCGTTCCGTCGTCTTATTTGGTGAGCGGCGTGCCGGTCGGCTGGCTGACGACCACCCAGTTATCGGCCTGCTGATCCCATCGGCTGACCAGCGCATTCTTCACAGTCAAGCCACGTTGCGGCACCGCCTTGAAGTCATAGACCCCGTTGATGCCGGCAAGACTGGTCTGGCTACTAACGTATGCCCTTATCTGGCTCGCTGTGGCCTTGGTGCCCAGCTTGCGCAGCGCCTGCACCACGATCGAAGCCGGATCCCAGGCCAGCATCGACATGGTATCCGGTTTCAGATGGGCCGCCTGGAAGGCGGCATAAAACTTCTGCTGCTGCTTCTCGACCTTCGGGTCGAGCTTGAACATGCCGGCATGTGGCAGGAACACGGAGGTCGGAATATAGAGCTGCTTCGGCAAGAAGCCCTGGTACTGGTGCATCTGCGCATAGGTTTGATTGCCGTTGGTAGTGCCGACGGGCACGTTGAGGCCGGTCTGCAGCACAGCCTTGAACACAGTCGCAATGGGAGCGCCGGTCGACCAAGCAATAAGCGCCTGCGGATTGGCCGTCTTGATACGTTCGATCTGCGCCGAGACGCTAACGTCCTTAGGATTGAAGCGTTGACGTTCGACCACCTTGATGGATGCGTTCTCCGGCAGCTTCAAAACGTCGTTGAACCCGCGCTCGGCGTCCTGACCGGAAGCATCAGTGCTGGTCATGAACGCCATTCGGGTCTTTCCGGTCATCCGGAAATAGCGCACCAACGCTTCAATTAAGGCATGTGTGTCGGCGCTCGACGAGTATTGGTAGCTGCCCACTGCTGGGTGCACGCCCGGCGACAGGCAATAATCGAATGGACCATTCTTCAACAGCGGCGCCTCGGCATTGCACATGGCGACAATGCTGGAACCCAACATCACCGTCGGCTTTTGGGCGAGAATTTCATTGGTGATCTGCACGGTCACCTGCGGATTGGTCTGATCGTCGTGGAAGATGAACTCGACCGGTTGCCCGTTGATGCCGCCATCTTGGTTGACCGTGGATTGCAGCAATTGCAACGCCCGCTGTTCGCCCTTGCCGAGAAAGGCTGCACCACCGGTCAGCGGCAGGATCACATTGATCTTGTACGGCGCGGCGGCGTGCACCGGAAAGACGCACAACCCCGACAGGAATACCGCGACCGACAGACAACGCTTGACCGAGTCCAGCATCGACATCGTTTTCCTCCCTCTTTTATTACGGTTTGCATTGGCTCTTTGCACCTCTCCGCGCGATGCAATAACAAACCGCCCCGGCTTCTCGATCAGCCCCGATGCTAGAATGAAATCAGCAGCTTGCTGATGCTTCCGCCGACGAGCGTCATCTCCCAGTCCGGCATCGCCGGTCGGATTATTCTTCGCCTTCTAATTATAATGCTAATCAACTTTTTGCGCTTTCGCCAGCGCGATTTTATCCAGCATAGTCATTGGTCCGCTCCACCATCCGTTGGCCGCACACCTTCAGAGGTCACTGATAAAGAAACGTGCTGCAAATTCCGATGCTGCAAAAACGTTCGTCAATGCGTTTGTATCTATCTCCCGGTGTAATTGCGTGCAAATGAATGCTCTAATTACGCACTGCCCTTTAGGAATGAGGAAATTGATTTTCATAAGCGACCTTACACGCCCTGTGGATCGAGCAATCCATTATGCTGAAAGCTTTAAATTATGTGACGGCTCCTCGTGCACACGGCTCTGGATTGAGCTGTTTTGCGTGCGGCAGAATTTAGATCCTAGTGCGCCTGAACGTGAGCTCGACGGATGACCTGGCTCCATATTTTCGTCTGCTCCTTGATATAGGCCGCAGCCTGAGCGGAGCTGCCACCAACTTTCTGCAGGTCGAGCTTGGCGAAGCGAGCCGTTACCGGCCGGCTATTAAGCACCGCGTTCACAGTCTCGTTAAGCTTGGCAACGATCGCGGGCGGCGTGTTTGGCGGCGCGACGATTGAATTCCAGGTAACCGACGTGAAATTGGCGATGCCGAGCTCGCCGAAGGTCGGAATGTCCGGCAGTGCTGGAATCCGTTTCTCAGTCGCGACGGCCAGGATGCGAGCGGTGCCGCCCTTATGGAATCTCATCGCCGACGCCAATTCCATAAAGATCATATCGACATGTCCGCCCATCAGGTCATTGAGCGCTGGCGCTGTGCCCTTATAAGGGACATGTACGAGCTTGATGCCGGCGAGCTGCTCCAACAGCGCCGCGGTCAGATGCGAGGTGGTGCCAATGCCCTGCGAGGCGTAATTGATCTTGCCGGGATTGGCTTTGGCATAGGCGAGGAATTCGGCGGCGGTCTTGCTCGGGAAACCCTTCCGCACTAGGAGAACGTTGGGGATCGAGGTCAGGATCGAGACCGGTTCGAATTTTGTCGGATTGAATGACATCCGCTTGTAGAGCAGCGGATTGACCGTAATCGGCGAAGGCTGCGAGGCGAGCAGCGTATAGCCGTCCGGCCGTGCGGTGAAGACGCGTTCGGCACCGACATTGCCGGCGGCACCGGCGATATTCTCGACCACTACTGCTTGGCCGAGGCGTTCCTGTAGCCCTTCGGCCACTATGCGTGTGACGGTGTCAACGCCGCCGCCTGCCGGAACACAAACGATGATCTTGATCGGACGATTTGGATAATTCGCGCTCACATCCTGTGCGTTGGCGAGCGAACCAATGAGCAGTAAAGCGCAGATCGACGCAAGCAGATCGCGCATATCATCCTCCCTGCTCGCCACCCGGAGGTCATCCAAGCGGCGCAGCGCATTCGATACCCAACCGGTGCAATTATGGTGATTGCGGTCCGGCGGTCAGCATTTCCATCCCGTCACGCGCTGTTAGCAGATCGCCTCAGCGCGCCTTCGTCTTCTCGCGGACGCCTTCCAGCATCCAGGAAAACAGTTCCTTGGTCCTGCGCGCGGTCTCCGGCAGTGGGGTGTTTACGATCGGATACTGGTCCTTCCAGTGGAACGGACGGCAAGCGTCGATGATGGCGCGGCTGTTGGTGAAGTCACCCTGCTGCTTGCGCTCGGGCGGGATCGACGGATCGAGCGGCGTCGACCAGGCATTGTGGATGAAGTCGATCGCCGTCGCGGGATCCGAACGTGAGCACACCGCCCACATCAGCTCCTCGAGATTGGACACGTCGATGTCGTCGTCGACCACGACGACATATTTGCCGGCATAGGCGACCGAGCGACACATAGCGGCGAGATGACCGGCCTGGCGGGCATGGCCGGGGTAGCGCTGCTTGATCGAGACCGCGGTGAGTTGGCGCGAGCCGCCGGCCTCGTGGCACCAGGTGGCAACCACATCGGGCAGGCCAGTCTTGCCCAGTTCCTGCTTGAGCAGTGCCGAGCGCACCACCGCGCGATAGCGCGCCTGTTCTTCCGGCGGCCGTTGTGGTGGGCACCCGAGCAGGATCGGATCATTGCGGTGATAGATGGCCTTGACGTCAAGCACCGGCTCGCTCCGCATCTTGGAGCCGTAATAGCCGGTCCATTCGCCAAATGGCCCTTCCGGCGCCATGTTGCCTGGTTGCACGAAGCCCTCGAGCACGATTTCAGCATTTGCCGGGAAAGGCAGGCCGGTGTGCTTGCCGATGACGACTTTCTGCGGCCGCCCGCGATAGGCGCCGGCGATCTCGAATTCGCAGGTGCCGAACGGCACTTCTGTGCACGCCATCAGAAAAGTGAGCGGGTCGCCGCCGATCACGATGCAGACCGGCATCGGCTTATTGAGCGCCTGGTATTTGTCGCGATGAATACGCCCGTGCTTACCGGGCGAGATGTAGAAGCCAAGCCGCTTGGCGTCATGAATCATGACTCGGTAGGTGCCGGCATTGACCCAGCCGTCCTCTGGATCGCGCGTGACGTTGAAGCTGCCGGTGCCGATATAGCGGCGGCCTTCGTCGCGGTCATGCCAAACCGGAGTGGGAAAACGCCCCACGTCGATCGCCTCGCCCTCGATAACGTTCTCGATCACCGGACCGCTCTCCACGACCTCGTAGGGCAGCGGCTTGTCCGATATTTGCTGGAAATCGCGGAGGAAGGCTTCCGACAATTCGATCTTGTTGAGATCGGGCGAGAAGCCGAGCGTCATGTTCTGCCGCCGGCCGCCGAAGAAATTGGTCAGCACCCGGAAACCCTTCGGATAACCCGGGATGCCGTCGAACAGCGCGACCGGCGCCTTGGCGTCGTGCTGCAACAACTCCGCTGCCATGCCGATGTCTTCTTGCCAGGAATAGCCGTTGGCGCGAACCAGCTCGCCGAGCTTGTCGGCCTCTTCGATCCATTCGCGCAGATCGTCATAGGCGACGCGCGCTTGACGATTGTTGGTCCAGGCGATGTTCATAGGCGCTCTCGCATGTGTTGAGGCTAAGCCGCACTTGGGCCGCGGTTTGCAACACGCTTAGATCTCTAAGTTTATCGTCTCCGCAGCCGCACGCAAGCCCTTGTTGTCCGTCCGGGATCCGACGGGCTTCTTTCATCGTCAAAAACGGCTGTGCAAACAATACAATATAGCGATTTTCGCGCCGGCTGAGATAACGCCCCGCGCGCCATATCCGACGCCGTAAAATCGCCCACACACCTCGCGCTGCAAGAACTTTTCAAACCCAGCAGTCGACTCTGCAGCGGCTCTTCGACTTCGCGCGCAAGGGCCACGGCAGTAAAAGCCGCCGATGGAACCCGAGCCACATCTTCTTCATCGCAGGTCTTCGATCACGGCGGTTAGACCTTGCCCGCAATTTATTTGCGGGCGAGATTTTGCATGCGGCCGTCCCAGCGTTTGGCAAACGGCGTGGCAATTCCGAACTGATCGAGCACACGCGCCACGACGTGATCAACGATGTCCTCGACTGATTGCGGATGGTTGTAGAAGGCGGGTACCGGAGGCAGCATAGTCACGCCCATGCGCGCAAGTTTGAGCATGTTCTCAATATGCACTTCCGAGAGCGGCGTTTCGCGCGGCACCAACACCAGCCGCCGCCGTTCCTTGAGCACGACGTCGGCGGAGCGGTGGATCAGATGTTCGCCATAGCCGTGCGCGATACCGCCGAGCGTGCGCATCGAACACGGAATGATCACCATGCCTTCAGTGAAGAAGGAGCCGGACGAGACGGCCGCGCCCATGTCGTTGATATTGTAGTTGACGCTCGCCAGCGCGGTGAGCTGGTCGATGGTGTAGCGGGTCTCGTGCTTGATGGTGCGCTCAGCCCATTTCGACACGATCAGATGCGATTCGACCTCGCTCTGCTTGAGCGCTTCCAGCAGCCGGATGCCGAAAATGGCGCCCGTTGCCCCAGTCAAGCCGACAATCAGACGCCGCATTAGTACTCTCCTCTCGAACCCGCTTGAAAAACCGATCGCCGTTCCGGCGCAGTGGCGCGGCCCAGCGCAGATGCCTTGTCCCGACCGACGCACTTTGCCGCTACCCCATCCATATATGGTACTTCCCACGCCGGCAATTCCCGGCTCTTTTCAAGGCACCCAAACGGGGATAGCATTAATATACTTAGCCATCTAACGATTGTCGACGGTCGCCAGATGACGAGAGTCCGCATGGCGCAGTCTTAACGGTTGCCGGATTCGCCGTTTGCGCTCTCGACAGCCAAATCGGAATGCAATCAAGTTGAAGACCTACAACCTCGGAGTTGAATGCCATGCAAAAAGCGATGCACAAAGAGCAGCCTCATCCCGAAGCCGCCAAGGTTTTTGATCTTCGAACAACGCTGGCGTGGCTGAAGTCACAGGGCGATCTGATCGAAACCGAAAAGCCGGTCGACCCGGATCTCGAAGTCACAGGATTGCAGAAACACATGGATGGTGGCTGCCCTGTTCTTTTCAACAATGTTAAGGGAAAGCCAAATCATCGAGTCATCACCAATCTGTTCGGCGACATGAACGTCATCAATAAGATGTTCGGCTGGAAGAACGACATCGAGCGTACTCGCAAGATCGCTCAAGCATTCCGTAAGCCGCTCAAGCCCGAGATCATTTCACAGGATGAGGCCCCGGTGCAGGAGCACGTCATCGTCAACCCGAGCGACGTGAACAAATTCATGGTGCCGATTCGGCATACCGTCTACGAAAAGGAGCTCACCGTCGGCTCCGGCATCCGTTGCATCAGCTTCGACCAATTCGATGGGGGTACCGACCTCGGCTACAACCGCATGAACTTCCGCTGGCGCAATGTCGGCACCTTCCAGATTTCGCCGGGCTCGCACATGTGGCAGGTGGCGAACAAATATTATAACGAAGACAAACCGATTCCTCTTACGATGTGCTTTGGCGTGCCTCCGGCGTGCACCTTGCTCGCCGGCGCCGGCTTCGACTACGCCATCTTGCCGATGGGATGCGACGAAATCGGCATTGCCGGTGCGGTCCAGGGCAGCCCCATCCGCATGGTAAAATGCCGCACGGTCGACGCCTATACGCTTGCCGATGCCGAGGTCGTTCTCGAAGGTTACATTCATCCGCGTGACCGTCGTTTCGAAACGAAGGAGTCCGAGGATGCCGGTATTCAAGGTCGGTTCCATTTTCATCCAGAGTGGGCCGGCTACATGGGCAAGGCCTACAAGGCACCAACCTTCCATGTTACCGCCGTGACCATGCGCAAGCCGGAAACGAAGCCGATCATCTTCGCACTCGGCGTTCATACGCTGGACGATCACAATATTGATACGACGGTGCGCGAAGCGGCGATCTTTGAACTGTGCGAGCGGTTGCAGCCCGGCATCGTACAGGACGTTGTAATCCCTTACAGTATGACCGACTGGGGCGGCTGTATCATTCAAGTGAAGAAGCGACATCAAATCGATGAGGGCTGGCAGCGCAATTTCCTGAGTGCTGCGCTGTCATGTTCGCAGGGGATGCGGCTCGCGATCGCCGTGAGCGAGGATACCGACCCCTACTCGATGGACGATATCATGTGGTGTCTCACGACGCGGGTGAACCCGCGCACCGACATCCTCAACCCAATCCCCGGCGGACGTGGCCAGACCTTCATGCCTTCCGAGCGGATGACTGCGGGCGACAAGCAATGGACTGCATCCAATACCCAGTTCGAGGGCGGCATGGGTATCGATGCCACGGTACCATTCGGCTACGAAAGCGATTTCCTCCGGCCGGTCTATCCAGTCGATCGAGTCAAGCCGGAAGATTTCTTTACCGAAAAGGACCTCCAGAACGCCAGATCTCGCATGATTGGGTGGGTCCACTCGCTGGCACGGTCCGGGCGTTGATGATCGGAAACGCTCGATGTTGATACAGCG
>JAKALI010000139.1 GCA_021813195.1 Pseudomonadota bacterium | reverse complement strand
CGCGCAGCTCGCGGCATAGCTCGAAGCCGCTGGTGCCTGGCAGCATCACGTCCAGAATGACCAGATCGACTGCGGGATTGGCGCGTAGCGGACGCTGCAGCTCGCGACCGTCGGCAGCAAGAGTGATCTTGAAATCGTGCTCGCCGAGGAATGTCGCGAGCAACTGCCGCAACTCGGGGTCGTCGTCACAGATGAGCACGTGCGCGAGCGGCTCGCTGGGTGCCGCGTCCGCCTTTCGCTCACCCAGGTCAGGGGCCGTCCGGGACATCGCTTCGCCTCGGTAAAAGCCTGCCGCCCAGCGGTGGTGTTGGTGACAGGCGCCTCATGCCAACGGCACAATGCAGCAAAAGCGCGCCATCGCAAACCGGACACACGCCAACGGACGACTGGCGGCGGACGCGAAGTCCGCCGCCAATGACCTCGGGAAAGCTACTTGACAGTAAAGCGGGCCGAGACGCCGTGGCCGTCCTCGGTCTTGCCCGAGAGCAGAACGATCGCGCCTTTGTTGACCGGCGCGTCGAGCGGTCCGACCAGATGATCGGACTCGACCTTGAGCTTGATCTCGGACTTCTTGGCACCATCCTGGATCGTCACTTTGATGGCATTGTCTTTCGCCGATAGCGGCTTGCCATGGTTGGTCAGATAGAGAACGACCTTCGTTGGCTCGATCACTAGCTCGGCGTCGTGATGGCCAGCAACGACGGCCGTTTGCCCGCCATGCTTGCCGGCCTTTTGCGCCAGGGCCGGGCCCGCGAGTGCGAGAGCGAGGCCAAGGGTACTGGCGGCGAGGATTTTGCGCTTCATTCGTTTGTCTCCGTCTTAGAGTTCGTTTGACCAAGTCAGTAGGCTTCGGCGGTCCCAGCCAAACCTGCCTCGACCTTGGTGTTGGCGGCAGCCCTCTCGGCGACGAGCGCCGCGAGCGGCTTGCCGCCGAACCTCAGGAACAACAGCGGTGTCAGCACCGTGTCGATGATGGTGGCGCTGATGAGGCCGCCGAAGATCGTGACCGCGACCGGATGCAGGATCTCGCGTCCGGGTTGATCCGCGCCGATCAGCAGGGGAACGAGGGCCAATCCCGCCGCAAGCGCCGTCATCAGCACGGGCGTCAGCCGCTCCAGGCTGCCCCGGATCACTAGATGACGCCCGAACGTCTCACCCTCGTTGAGTGCGAGGTTGATGTAGTGGCTGATCTTCAAGATGCCGTTGCGCGCCGTGATGCCGGCGAGCGTGATGAAGCCGATCATGCTGGCAACCGACAGCGGCTGTCCGGCAATCCAAAGTGCTGCGACGCTGCCGATCAGCGCGAGCGGGATGTTCATCAGGATGATGGATGCAAGAATGCCCGACTTGTAGCGCGAGTAGAGCACGAGGAAGATCAACACCAACGACACGAGCGACAGAAGACCAATCGTCCGTGTCGCCTGCTCCTGCGCGCGGAAGGTGCCGTCGAGACGGATGACATAGCCCGCTGGCAACTGCATCTCGGCAACGATCCGATTGACGTCGTCGACGATCGCGGTCATGTCGCGGACGCCATCGCCGTTGCCGAACAGCAGGATGCGCCGCTGGCCGTTCTCGCGCAGGATCTGGTTGGGGCCCACAGTCTCCTCGACGTCGGCGACGTAGCGTAGCGGTACGAACCCGGTCGGTGTCTGGGTCAAGAGATCGCCGAGAGCGCGCGTCTGCCTGTCATTGTCCGAGAGCCGGCCCACCACGTCGAAGCGGCGCACGCCATCGCTGACCGTCGAGACGACACGGCCATTGGACAGCGCCTCTACCGAGGTCATGACCTGGGCGGCGGAAAGGCCATAAAGGGCCGCGTTCTCGTTCGATACCCGCACGCGGATTTGCGGGATCAGTGTCTGCTTCTCGACATTCAGGTCGACGAGACCCTTAACACCCTTCAACCGCTTGTCGAGCTGGTCAGCGAGCGTGCGCAGAACATCGAGGTCGGGCCCAAAAATCTTGATGGCGAGCGCGGCACGCACGCCAGAGAGCATGTGGTCGATGCGGTGCGATATGGGCTGGCCGAGCGCGACGGAGACCGGGAGCACCGAAAGCCTCTCGCGGATTTCGTCGAATACGGCCTCCTTCGGCCGCGACGAGCGATGGAGATCGATATCCAGCTCGCTGGCCTGGACACCCTCGGCATGGCTGTCGAGTTCGGCGCGGCCGGTACGGCGCCCCACAGATGCCACCTCGGGAACAGTCATGACCAGGCGCTCGGCGACGAAGCCGAGGCGGTGGGACTCGGCGAGACTGATGCCGGGGTTGTACTGCATGCCGACCAGCAACGTGCCCTCGTTGAACGGCGGCAGGAACGCGCGCGGCAGCAAAGTCGCGCCCGCTGCCGACAGGAACACGGCGGCGATGATCGGCAGGACCACGACGCGCGGATGGTCGAAGGCCCAATTGAGCAGCCGCCTGTTCCCTGATTTCAGGATGCGGACAAGCGCGCTGTCCTTGTGCGCGCCGGAGCTCGTCTTGCGCAGGAGATAGTACGAGAGGACGGGCGTGACCGTGATCGCGGTCACGAGCGAAGCAAGGATCGACACGATGTAGGCGATGCCGAGCGGCGTGAACAGCCGGCCTTCGACGCCGGTCAGCGCGAACAGCGGCACGAACACCAGGATGATGATGAATGTCGCGTAGACGATGCCCGAGCGCACCTCGCGGCTCGCTGCCGCGATAACGTCGAGCACGGGCAACGGGCTTGCCCGCTCAGTGTTGTTCTTCAAGCGGCGCAGGATGTTCTCGACGTCGACCACGGCGTCGTCGACCAGTTCACCGATGGCGATGGCGAGCCCGCCGAGCGTCATCGTATTGATCGTCAGGCCGAACGCGCTGAAGATCAGGATCGTGACCAATATTGAGATAGGGATCGCCATCAGCGAGATGACCGTTGCGCGCCAGTTCATCAGGAACAGGATCAGCACGACCGCGACGACGATGGCAGCCTCGACCAGAACCGTCTTCACGTTGGCGATTGACGTCTCGATGAACGTCGCCTGACGGAACTGGATGTGGGTCGCCTTGACGCCTTGAGGCAGCGTCTTCTGAAGTGCGGCAAGCTCCGCTTCGATCGTTTGCGTCAGCGGCAGCGTGTCCGCCGCTGGCATCTTCTGCACACTCATGATGATCGCCGGCGCGCCGTTGAAGCCGGCCTCGCCGCGCTTCGTCCTCGGTGCGAACGAAACGTCAGCGAGCTCGTGCAGGAGGATCGCGCGTCCGCGATGCGTGGCAACGGCGATATTTTTCAGTTGATCGAGATCGAGCGTTTCACCGACATTGCGGATGAGATACTCGCTGCCATGCTGGTCGACGAAGCCGCCACCGGAGTTGGTGCCGAAGCTGCGGATCGCCGTCTCTAGCTGCTCCGGGGTAACCTCCAGAACCTTCATGGCGACGGTATTCGGAGACACCTGGAATTGCCGAACCTCACCGCCGATCGGGATGACCTGCGCGACGCCTGGAATGGCGAGAAGTTGCGGCCTGATCGTGAAATCTGCGACCTCACGCAGCTCCATCGGACTGAGACTGGGGCCTGTTACAGCGACCAGCAGAATCTCGCCCATGATCGAATTGATGCCGCCGAGAGAGGTAACTGCGGTTCTCGGCAGCCGGTCGCGAATGCCGGCCAGCTTCTCCGTCACGAGCTGCCGGTTGCGGTAGATCTCGGTGCCCCAGTCGAACTCGACATAGACGATCGACAAGCCGATGCCGGATACCGAGCGCACGCGGCCGACGCCGGGCAGACCATTCATCGCAGCCTCGATGTGCCGCGTCACGAGCAGCTCGACCTCCTGCGGCGCCATGCCCTCGGCCTCGGTCTGCACCGTCACGATCGGCTTGGTGAGGTCGGGGAAGACATCGACCGGTACGCGCGGCAGCGTGAAGAGCCCGTAGCCGACGACGAGTGCGGCAAGGAACAGCACGATCTGCCGGTGCCTGAGGCTGTTCGTGACGAGGAAGTTGAACATTGCGGTCGTGCCTCAGCGGATCTGATTGATCAGCGTCGCGGCCTCGACCGCGATCTTCTCGCCGGGCTCAACGCCGGCCGTCATCAGCGCGCGCATGGCGTCGATCTCGACGAACTTGACCGCCTTCGGCTCGAACCGCTCCGGCTCAATATGGCGAAACACGACGTGCTGACCGTTGGGCGCCTGCACCACCGCAGACCTGGGCAGGATGATCCCGGTCATTGGCTCGCCCATCTCGACCAGGACAGAGACGTTGCGGCCAAGCCGGAAGTGGGGTGCCTTGCCGGTGACGTCGAACCTGAGAACCGTCGCGTGTTGCGCCAGTGCCGGATTGGCACCGATGAGTTTGAGGCCAGCGCTGGCATGATCGTGCGCCTTGGCCTGCGCAGAGCCAAGACCGGCGATGTCGACATTGTCGTAGGCGAGTGCCTCGACCCAGAGAGCTTTCGGCTGGACGATGTTGAAGAGAACGTCTTTCGACGACACGACTTGGCCGATCTGCGCTTGTGAGGACATGATGACGCCGTCGATGGGGGCGACGAGATCCTCGCGCCCAGTCTGGCGCTTATTGAGCGCCGCTCGCCGCTGTTTGAGGTTTTCGAGTTCGATCTCGGCGGTCTTGATCCGCTCCGCCGGGAAAGTCGCCGCGAACTTGCGGAACTGGTCGAGCTTGTTCTGGGCGAGCGCAATCTGCTGGTCGAGATTACCCGCCGCCTGCTCGACGTCGGAACGATCGATCGCCGCCAGCACCGGCTGCACATGCGCCAGCACCTCCCCCGCTTTCACAGCCTGTCCGACCTGCGGGAACTTGCCGTTCACGGGTGCAATGCGTCCATCGACCGTGCTCTGCACGATGGCCGAGCCGTTTGGGTTGGCGACGACGCGCCCGGCGAGACGCAGCGTCCGGCGAGCCGTCTCGGGCTGGACGTAACGGGTCCTGACCTCGAGTAGCCGTTGCGTCGACTTGGGTAGGAACACCGAGCCGTCCGGCAGCCGGCGCGGCAGATCGCTTGCACCGAGCTGCGCTTCGGGGCCATGCGCATGACCCTCGTCGCCCGAATGACCGGGGCCGGCGCTCGCCTCGGTGCCGAGTGACAACGGCAGCGCCGCCGCAAGGGCGAACACGATAGCAGGAAGCCGCTTTGCGAACAGGCCGCCGACGAGTGCACCAACGAAGAGCGCTGCAACCAGCGCAGCGGCGCCGAGTACAGCCGTCGACGATCCGCCTCGCAGCAGCGCGAAGAAGCCGGCGCTAACCACGGGAGCGCCGTGTGACGTCGCGGGAACGGCGAGGACGCCGCCCAGGAGATCGAACTGCTCGCCAGCCTTGATTTCGAATTGCAGTTCGTTCTCGCCGGGCTTCGCCAAGGCATCGGTAGCGACGGCGTATGTGCCGTCTGCTTGCTTCTCGGCGACGACCGTCTTGTCGCCCCCGGTGACGGTGATCGTCGCGTCGACCACCGGAGAATTGTCGGGCTCCCGGTCGAGGTAGAGCGTCAACCGGCCGTTCTTCAGGATGCCGACAAGCTGGAAGTTTTCCGACGTCGCGATGACCCTCGGGCTCTGAACCGACGTCGCAGCAGGGGCATCGTGTGCATGCCCCTCGTCACCGGAATGTCCGGGCCCAGCCTGTACCGGCGCTGTGGCTCCGGCCAGCACGAGACCGAGCAGTGCGACGGCGAACCGAAGTCGTTGTGTCGCGGCTCGATAGGGAAATTTCAGCATTTCTGTCGACATACCTCGGTTGTGCTTCCAGACGCACGCGGCTCGACCGCCGGCTGTCGCAATCGACCCAAGCGCCCACGACGACGCCACGTCTAGCAGGCTTCGGTATCCGCACGATTTCGCAATTGTTTCACTGTGTAACAAGCAGGAGGCCATTTGGCGGCTGGCTAGTGCTCATCCCGCTGCTACCGCGATCGTCAGGAGGCCGATGGCAACGATGGCGGCGCCTGCGACGACTTGCAGCGCGCGTGACCATCGATCGAGGCTTGGAAGGTAGTTGCCAACAGCAACACCGAATCCCCGCCGGACAGCGATGGCTAAGAGCGCAACCAGTCCGATCGTCAGAGAGATGCCGAGGGCAAGCGAGAGGAGCACGACGCCGACCATGACAGCGCTGCTTTCCGTCCAGGCAAACCCGAGCACCGAGATCGTGAGCGGGCAGGGCAAGAGGCCGATTCCGGCGGTCAGGGTATGGGCGCCGTCTGTTGTTCCATGATCCGTGCGCAGGCTCTGCACGATCATGATTGCGCCGGAAAGAATGATGAGGCCGTAACCGACGAGCGTAAATGCCGGCGAGCGGCGGCCGGTCATCGACGGCACCAGACCGACGACAAACCGCAGAATGAGGAATAGTGCCAGTCCGGAAAGGACATGCAGCAGCGCTGCCGAAAGCGCGATGCGCAGCCCCTTGCCGGCATTGGCCTCGCGTCCGAGAAAATAGGCGGCAAGCGCGGCCTTGCCGTGTCCAGGCGTGAGTGCGTGCAAGGCGCCGAGCGCGAACGCGAGCCCGGCAGCGGCAACGCCGCCTGTCCGCAGCTCGGCGGCAAGGGAGCGCACGACACCGCCTTGGAATTGCCCCAGCCAGGCCATCAGCCAATCCGGCATGTGTTACCTGCTCCTGAACCGATGCTCGTTGGCGAAACGCCCCGTCGCGCCTATTCTGATCATATGAACCACCATGCCGTCATTCTGGCACTCATCTCTGCCGCCCTGTTCGGTATCTCTACCCCGGCCGCCAAGGGACTTCTGGGCTCGATCCATCCAGCTATGCTGGCGGGCCTGCTCTACTGCGGTGCCGGCATCGGAATTGCCATACTTCGACGCATCGCCGGTCCCCTAACGGGCGCAACATCGGAAGCTCCATTGGCGTCGCACGATATGCCGTGGCTCGCAGGTGCTATTGTGGCAGGCGGCATCATTGGACCGCTGTTGCTGATGGTCGGCCTTCAGACGACCGCCGCCGCCGCCGCGTCGCTGCTTCTGACGCTCGAGGGGGTGGCCACGGCCTTACTCGCATGGTTCGTCTTTCAAGAGAACTTCGATAGGCGAATTGCGCTCGGCATGGTCTTTCTCGTCGCCGGAGCAGCGATCTTGTCATGGTCTGGCGCGCCGACGCTCAACAGCGTGATCGGCCCTGCGGCGATTGCAGGGGCTTGCCTAGCCTGGGGACTCGATAACAATCTGACGCGCAAGGTCTCGTTGGCAGACCCGTTACAGATCGTAGAGTTGAAGGGCCTCGTCGCTGGCCCGATCAATATTGCCATCGGCTTGGGGGCCGGCGCAGAATTTCCCGCCATGACGCCGCTGCTAATTGCGGGCTTCGTCGGTTTCCTCGGGTTTGGCGTCAGCCTCGCACTGTTCGTACTCGCATTACGCCATCTCGGCACAGCCCGAACGGGTGCCTACTTCTCGACAGCACCCTTCCTGGGGGCGATTGCGGCCCTCCTCTTGTTGCGCGAGCCGTTGACCTTGCAACTGGTCATGGCTGGTGCCCTGATGGCGCTCGGCGTCTGGCTGCACCTCACCGAGACGCACGAGCACGAGCATGAGCACGAGCCGATGGGGCATACCCACGCGCACATTCACGATCCGCACCACCAGCATGAGCATGGACGCGACGATCCCCCCGGCGAGCCGCATACGCATCGGCATCGCCATGAGCGGATGCGGCACACGCACCCACATGTCCCCGACATGCACCACACGCACCGCCACTGATTGGGCTCGTGCGTGCGCTCTGCCGCAACTGCTGCATCAGGATTACCCGTTGAGATCCTTCCTCGCTTCCAGGAGCCATTTCCGCGGTTAGAAAATAATGCCGTTGTTGGCACCAGTTCGGCTTCCGGCAGCTTGTGGCCGGGGCAGAAAGTCACCCGACGGAAGCTGCTGAAGGTATCGCGTCAGCGTTCCCAATCCGTGTCGTCGACGGTCGGTCCCGAGGGGTGAGCGTCAGTGACCGACGCCGCCGACGACGCGTGCACGTGACCCAAGGCGGTCTTCGGATGGCTGGCCGGTAGCGGAGAACTCAGCTGTGCTGCGGCCATGCCTTCGCCGCAGCGACGATCACCGCGAGCGCATCGACGGACCCGTCCGCTTCGCCCTTCTCGAAGTCGCCCTCCGCCTGCGCCATTTGGTTGGTGACGTGGGCGAAGCAGAGGACCGGTTTGCCTCGCGCTTCAGCAAAAGCGTAGAGGGCCGCGGCCTCCATCTCGACGGCGAGGAGTCCTTTCGCCGTCATCGCCGCGATGGCGGAAGGTGTCTCTCGGTAGGGCGCGTCGGTCGTCCAGGTGGATCCACACTCAACCGGAACGCGCAATTTGTCGAATGCGCCGCTGATTGCCTCGATGAGTGCCGGCGCAGCCGAGCTGAATTCGGATGGCGGCAGGTAGTGGTAGCTCGTGCCCTCGTCACGCAGCGCTCGCTCGATGAGAATGAAGTACGGCGGCTGCCTGAGCTGGACCAACTGCCCCGAAGATGTGACGCTGACGAGCAGCTTGCAGCCCGATGCGAACAGTTGCTCGGCGACAAGGACTGCAAATGACGCGCCGACGGCGCAGGGCACGATGCCTAGCTCGAGATCTTCGTGCATCACGCGATAGAGCTCGGTGTGGTAGCAGGCCCAGTGCGGGTCGCGATTTGCGCGCCCGGTTGCCTTCGCCTGCCGGACGATGTCGCCGTCGGGATCGAGCACGCACACCTTCGGGACTGCCACCGCGACAAGTGCCCTCTGTCGCCGTGCTTCCCGCAGCAGGTTCTCCGGCGCAAAGGCCGACGCCTCGTCGTAATGCTTGCTCGAC
>JAKALI010000138.1 GCA_021813195.1 Pseudomonadota bacterium | reverse complement strand
GGAGTGTTTGGCGGCTGCCGGGCGGGAGCAGGGTCTGGCTGACGACTTGGCCCAGAAGCTCGCGCGCGAAACCGTGTCGGGTGCGGGCGAACTGCTTCATCGATCTGCGCTCTCAGCTTCGACGCTGCGCGCCAACGTGACATCACCCGGTGGAACAACAGCCGCAGCGCTGGAGGTTCTGATGGATGATAATGGGTTGTCGCAGCTGATGCGGCGAGCGGTTGATGCCGCGGTGCGCCGCAGCCGCGAGCTGAGCCAGTAATGTTGGAGGTCATGCTGGCAAAGCCCGCGGCCGCTCGAGCGCGGCGGCTCGCATTAAGCGGGACCGGCGGGAGACACGGTGACCGCTTCCTTTTGTGGCGGGTGGACCGGAGGGCCCGGCGGGGATCGCGAAACCGGAGGAAGCTGTTTCGCCAACCTCGCCTGCGGGGTGCCCCGCCGCTTCAAAGCGTCGAGCGGACCGGAGACGTCCGCTCGCTTGCTCACATCGTGACCGGCGAGACCTGGACTTCCAACCGATCACACATGTATAATGTAACATTATACCATTTCAATCAAGCAGAAGATTTCCCGATCACGAACTCGTGTTGGGCGTCTGGCTACGGCTGCTGGGTTTCCCGATCCGCACGCCGCCGCGGTGAAACATCGTTCACAAGGCCCGTCTCGGGGTCGCAGCGCACGAGGTATTCCCGGCCCTCGGCGCGCACGATGGCCAGCAATGCGGGGCGGCCGTCGGGTGCTTCGCCCATCGTATGGCTGACGGTTGGTCCGATCGCCTTGACGGTGGCGGCACACGGACCCTCGGGAAGTCCGCCGGCCCGAGCAGGCTGGGCAAGGAACGCTACCGCGCAGATGGCGGCGAGGCAGGCGCGGGAACATGTTCTGATAGCGGATGTTTGTCTCATGTCTTCACCTCCGTCGCGGGGCTCAAGCGCGCGATGGTGAAACGTATCGCTTGTTACAGTATACCATAACGCAATTGATCGTGAAGGCGATGTGATGCGGCCCTCTCGCGATCTGGCCTCTGCGTTCCTACGTTTAGGCCGTGAGGGAAAGGAGTCCACTATGCTGGATCTGACAACGCCCAAGGGTCGGATTATCTCTGCCGCGCTGGACTTGGCAGCCCAACGCCCGTGGCGGGACGTGACGATCCTGGATATCGCCGAAGCGGCGGGGTTGGATCTACCGGCCATGCGGCGGGAATTTCCCTCCAAGAACGCGATTTTGTCGGCCTTCGCACGCGCCGTCGATGATGTCGTCATGACGAAGGTGCCGCCCCGGACGCCAGGTCAGTCCCCGCGGGATCGTGTGTTCGACGTCATCATGGCGCGCTTCGACGCGTTGACCCCCTACAAAACGGCCCTGAAATCCATCGCGGCTGCCCGGCCCTTCGATGGTGAGCTTGCGCGCCGCGCAATGTCGTCCAGCGCTTGGATGCTTCATACCGCGGGGGTTCCCACGGACGGGGCCGCGGGTTTGGCGCGCGTCACGGGACTGGCCGCTATCTACCAGCGTGTGCTGCAGACATGGCTTGAGGACGACGATCCGGGCATGGGCCGCACTATGGCGACACTCGATCGCCAGCTGAAGCGCGGCGAGGAAACCTTGAGACTCATGTCGGGCACGATGTCGGCAGTCGAGGGCTTAGCGAAAAGCGTCTCCGACGCGCTCAGTGCCGTTTTTGGGACGAATCGGGCTCGCCCGACATCTGGTCCTGCAGCCCCGAATGACGGCGCCCAGTTGTGATCCAACGGTAACCACAAAGCAGGCAAGGCTGATCTTACGCGGCGAGTCTAGAGGGTGGGGGTGGCGTCAGCCGCACGATCCTCCACCGCAGCAGCCTCCACCGTTTTTTCCCTC
Organism: Pseudomonadota bacterium; assembly: GCA_021813195.1. The sequence goes on along the minus strand of JAKALI010000138.1, from coordinate 6,944 downwards.
TCCGCCGCAGCAGCCTTGTTGGCCGTGGTCGTGATGGGCGTGGCTGTCGTGACCGCCATGGTCATGTTCATGATCATGATGGGCATGCCCACAGCCGCAACCCCCGTGCTCCTCGGGTTCAGCCAGAGCTGCCGCTAATCTCCGCTCGACCGCCATGGATTGTTCGACGGGCGCATTGGGTGCTTCCATGCAGAACGCCATCACCTCGGCGGCCAGCCGCATGTCGTCGACCTGGCCCAGGTAATGCCGGCGCAGCCGTCCCTGACGATCGAAGATCAGCAGGGTGGGCGTACCCTGAATTTCATACGCCCGCATGGTCTGTGGCAACTCACCCTGCGATTCCTGGGTCGCCTGCATGTCTTTGGCTACTGCGAACGGCAGGTCGCGGGCGGCGATAAATGCTTCCAGGGCTTCTGCGCTCTGGCTGGCATGCTCCTCAAACGCGGTATTGAGGCCGATCACGGCCACCTCGTCCTCGCTGAACCCCCGCGCGAGGCGGACCGCTTGCGGCAAGCCGTGTTTCAATGAGCCGGGGCAATGCGTCTGGAATGCTGTCAGGACGACGACCTTGCCCTTCAAGGCGGCCAGCGGGCGCGGCTCGGGCGTATTAAACCATCCTGAAACGGTGAGTTCAGGCGGCCTCTGTGGATCAAACATGCGGGGTGACCTTTTGGAGCGAAAGGGCGTCGGGTGGTGAGCCAGCGGCCCGCGCGACGGATCGCAGATCAAAACATTCGATCCGGAATGCCTATAGGGTATTTTTTTCGACACCGCCATCCGGACCGCACGGGCGATTGGCGTCACGGTGGGGGTATCGCAGCGCGCCTGCGCAACGGGTTGCCCCGCGACCCGGTGGAAACTTCGCCAGCCAAAGCCAAACAACGGCTCGGGGAGAGCGTCGAAAGCTGCAAACAATGACATGATTTCCGATTTTCGTTGTTGCAGCCGCCCGCGAATACTGCGAACTTTAGCCGCAACGATGATGTGTGGGGACGTCGCACTGGGGTGCGGCGCGCATCGTCGGTGCACACGCCGCACGCCAAAATCCGGCGTCAGCGTGGCTGGCCAAAATGGGGGGGTCCATGCAGCGGGTTGCGCGAGCCGTCTTTGCTCTCGTTTCCGTTTTCATTCTCACAGTTTCCATCGAGCCAGCTCTGGCTGCTGACGGATGCAACCTCGAAAGCCGGACCGATACAAAACCTAATTTGAAGCAGGCTGCCAAGGCGACCGGCGTCCTTTCGAAGATGATGCATGCAACCAGGCTCGTGGGCCTCGATAACCCCGATATCGATGTCGGGCCGTTGACGCTGCTTGCCCCTTCGGACGCCGCGTTCGATGCGCTTCCCGCAGAGATCCGCGACCGGCTTCTCGCGCCTGAGAACCGGGCCCACCTGACCGATTTGCTTCTCTACCATGCCGTTCCCGGTCTCTACCCGACAGATCGATTGCTAAAGGCGCGCGTGCGGACGTACACGATCAGCGCCATCGACGGTTCCGAGATTCTTATCCAGAAGAGTCGCAAGACCGGCGAGATCGCGGTCGCTGGCGCCAAGATTATCAGCGCCGACGTGACAGCTACCGACGGTATCATTCACATCATCGACAAGGTGCTCATTCCCCCTCACGTGCTCGAGGCGCTGACAAGCCCTGAGCCACGCATGGAAGTGGCGGCTGAGGGGGATCAGTAGGTCGATGAGGGACATCTCCAGACGGTCTTGAAAGGCGAAGGCGGATCCGCGCCTCGCGCCGTTGGTGGCCAACGGCGCCTAGGAATTGACGTTCGGCCTTGAGCTCGAGCGCCTTCAAATTCAAATGGCACAAGTTGCGGTTCGCGACTTGCGGCTTTTGCGTGTCACGAGATTGCTGTTGGATAAATTTCATTCGAATTGTGATTTTGGAAATCATTCCCACTGAAAAGTAAAATCCAAAGCGACAAGTTAAAGGGACAGAATTATTTACGAATTTTTCATTGCGGCTGTCTGCGGCAAATATCTTTGTTTGGCAATTTTGCTTAGTCAATCGGAAACCAATTTCTACACATTCTCGAACATGTGTCCGTGCACCTATCAACGGGGTGACGGCGGCGCCTTGCTGACGTGGGAGCGCGTCTGCAGTGCCTTTTGGATGTTCGTTGCGTGGGTGTGTGGGACATGGATCGCGTCGATTATGATAGCGTGGCTGAGGGCGCCGCTGCGCTTGCCGATCAACACAGTGGCGTCGCGGCACCTGCGGAGGTGGCGGCCCCGTCAACGGCGACACGCATCCGTGATACCTCCCAAGAGCACAGCCCGGTCATTCGGGCTGTGGCGCCACATCCCGATACGCTCGGCGCGCTGGTCGAACTCATTCGCAATGAGGGTGCGGTGGCCATCGTCACCACGTCTGGCGCACTCGCACTTCAGACGACGCGTGGTGAGCTTGTTGAGCTGCTGGGTACGCAACAGCTCGTATCGAACTTCGCAGGTGGACGGCAGGCTCTCGTTTCGCTTTTGAATGCGCATTCGGAAGGTTTGATTGCGCTGTTGAGCGATCTGGCTGCTGGACGCGATGGCGGCGCTGTTCTGGCCGATCTTGCCGCTGACGCGCAGTCGTGGGCCGGGGTGGAAGGGCGTGACGAAACGGCGATCGCAGGCGCGGGCCAGATCCACCCAGTTGTGCGCCTTCCAAGCGCCATCGCCGAACGGCCGGCAGCTGCGGAATGCTTGGGCGATGAGACGACCCGCTGGGGTCGCGATGACTTGAAGCGCGGCGAGGCGGGCTCCGCCGGCCAGCAAGTGGCGGTCAATACGGGCCTTGCGCTGCCACACTTGGTCGGCTTGGGTGACGAAGACATCGGCCGGCGCAATGGCGAGAAGATCGTCGACGAAGAGGTGCTCCCGCCGCCGGGGTCGCCAGCGGGCGTCGGTGCACCGATCGATCATCTGTGGCTACTCGGTGATTTCGATTACGTGCGCGCCAGTGGCGATCCCGATACGGAACCCTATTCTGATCCCTTTGCACGGGAGCGCCCACCGATCATCCACGAACCGATCGACATCGGCGGCATCATCTATCGGGCGATCGAAGATACGCCGATGGCCGACCGCCTGTTCGATTCGAGGATCATCGGTCCCTTCGGTGTGACGGCGACCATGGATCCGCGCGAGGGAACAATCCGCATTTCGCCAACGGGTGAAATCGACTTCACCCCGGCGCCCGGCTTCTCGGGCATCGCGACGTTCAGCTATGAGGTCCGCGATCCGCGCACCGGCGACATCACCCGCGGTTCATCGCAAATTATTGTGGCCGCCGTGGCCGATCCGGCGACCGTTTGGGGCGCTGCCCAGACCCTCGAGGACACGACCATCGCAACCCCGGTGTTCATTCATCTCAATGACACGGACGGTTCGGAGACAATCGAACAGGTTGTGATCTCAGGTCTGCCGACGGGAGCCACCTTAAGCTGGGATATGCTGCTCCCCGGTAGCGTTGAGACGCGCCTCGATGGCTCCTTCGTCGTCACGGGCTCGACTGCGGAAATTCAGGCTCTGCTGCAGTCGCTGCGTGTCACGCCACCGGCTGATTTCCATGGCCGGATCACACTCGATATCGCCGTTACGACGATTGAGTCGAACGTGGCGCCAAGCCTGCCCGGTTATCGCGACCGCGCAACGGTGCATCACGCGTATCATATCGACGTTGAAGCTGTCGCGGATCTTGTGACGGCGACGGGCGAGGACACGCGCACGGACGAGGACACGCCGGTACATCTTTCGCATCTGGCGGCGTCGTTCGGGGATCTGATAGACGGTTCGGAGGTTCACGTTGTCGAAATCCGTGGTGTGGATCCCGATGCCAAGATCACCAACGCGCTCGGTGTTGAGTACCCCTACACCCTCGCAGCGGGCGGCACGAAGACTTATACGCTCTCCCCTGCTCAGGTCGCCGACGTGTATTTCCTGCCTCCGCCCGACGAGAGCGGGGTATTCGATGGCATGTCGATCTGGGCGATTGCGACGGAGCAGTCGAATGGCGACCAGCAGACCGCGTCAGCGCCGATCCGCGTCGTCGTCGATCCCGTGGCCGACCCGGTCGAGATCACGGCGCCTGCGCAGCGGGTTGATGAGGATCACGCGCTCAATTTCGGCGGCGCGATCGACATTGTCGTCAACGATCCACTGACGCAGACGATTACGCAGGTCGTCATCAGCGGCTTCCCGCCGGGCACGCGCATTCAATATACGGACGAGAACGGCGCTGCGCAGGATTTCGTTGTTCCGCCAGGTGGCACGACGATCACCCTCGGGGGTGGCGCGAGTGAGGCGCAGATCCGCGCCGCCCTGGCGACGTTGACGCTGACGCCGCCGCTGCATGCCGACCAGGATTTCTCGCTCACCATCACTGCCACCACGGAAGACCTGGGCGGCGTGACCGACTCACAGACGGTGACCATGCCGGTTGCCGTTTATGCCGTTGCGAATGGTCCGAACATATCTGGGGCCGCTTCAGGCAACGAAGATCAGCCGATCGCGTTGCCGATCACCGTGTCGCGCTTGGATGCGGACGGCTCGGAAAGCTACGACTTCGCGGCAATTACGGTGCCGGCTGGCGCAATTCTCATCTATCCGTCTGTGTTGCCCCATGGGATCACCGTCTCAGTGTCGGGAACCACACACACGTTCTCACCAGGGGCCAGCACGACCGCGGCTCAGTTCGAGGCATTTCTCGCCACGGGGCTTCAGGTTCAGGCGCCGGCCGACAGTGACGTGAATTTCAATGTCGATGTCCGCGTCGGTACCATCGAAAGCGTGTTATCGGGCGGCCAAGTCACGCTTTTGCGGGCGGATCAGAGCCTCTCGATCCCTGTGACGGTGCATCCTGTCGTTGATCTGCCGACCGTGACCGGTTCCAGCACCGTGAACGAGGACGAAGCCGTCAACTTCGGCGCGAATATACTGATTACGGAGAACGACAAGACCGACGGGTCGGAAGCGATCACGCAAATCGTGCTCGGCAATATTCCTGCGGCGGCGACGGTAACGTACACGGCCATCGGCGGGGCGACGGTTGCGACGTCGACGGCGGGCGGCGTGACCACCTACACGATCTCGGGCGGCAGCGAGGACGACATCCGCGCGACGCTGGCGACGTTCACCTTGACGCCACCACTGCATTCGGACGTGGACATTCCCGTCTCGGTCACGATCACCAAGGTCGATGGCACGCTCGGTGACGGTGAACCCGCGGCGACGTCTTCAACGACGCTGACGCATACGATCGCGGTAGCCGCCGTCGCCGATGGGCCGACGATCTCGGGGTCCGCTTCGGGCAACGAGGATCAACCAATCGCGCTGCCGATCACGGTCTCCCGCATCGATGCGGACGGTTCGGAACGGTATGAGTTCGCCGCGATCACCGTGCCCGCAGGCGTGACTCTTATTTATCCCGGTGTTCTGCCGAATGGCATTACGGTTGCGGTCTCGGGCACCACGCACACGTTCTCGCCCGGCGCGAGCACGACGGCGGCCCAATTCCAAGCGTTCCTCGCCACAGGGCTTCAGGTTCAAGCGCCGGCCGACAGCGATGTGAACTTCAATGTCGATGTCCGCGTCGGAACGATCGAAAGCGTACTGTCGGGCGGACAAGTAACGCTCCTGCGCGCAGAGCAAACTGTGAGCATTCCCGTAACCGTGCATCCGGTCATCGATGCGCCGGTCATCTCCGGGTCGAGCACCGTCAACGAGGATGGTATTGTCGATCCGGCGGACCAGTCGGTCACGGCCCCCGTTAACTTCGGTGCGAACATTGCGATCACCGCGCCCGATGGCTCGGATAGTTCGGAAGCGATCACGCAAATCGTGATCTCGGGCCTTCCCGTTGGCGCGATCGTCACGTACACGCCCATCGGCGGCTCTGAGACCACGTTCACGGTGACGCCGGGCTCGACGTCCATCACGATTGGTGGCAGCGGCCAGACCGAATCGCAGATCCGCGCAAGCCTTGCGAGCCTGTCGCTGGTTCCGCCGCCTCATAGCGATGCGGATATCGTACTCGCCGTTGCCGTGACCAAGGTCGATGGCACGACGAGCGAAGCGGAACCCTTCGTCACGCAGACATTTAATGGCACGCACACCATCCGCATCGCCGCGGTCGCCGATGTGCCAACGCTCACCGGCAGCGGCGCCGGCAACGAAGACCAGAATATTCCGGTCGCCATCACAGTCGGGCATCCCGACGGCGATGGTTCGGAGCGCATCCGGGACGTGGTGATTTCGGGGGTTCCCGCGGGCTTGACGCTCACGACGTCGTCCGGCGCGGGCACCCTCACGCTCACGGGTCCCGGAACCTACACCGTTTCGGGCGCAAACAACGCTGCGATCAATAGCGTGCTTGGCAATCTTACGCTGGTCTTTGCGACGGGCGGCGCACGCCAGCATCTCGACACGGATTTCAATTTGTCCGTGACGGTCACGACGATCGAAAGCAATCCCAGCGAAAGCGGCGCCGGTCAGATCGCGCAGTTGGAAACGGCGCGCACATTTGCGGTGCCGGTGACGGTGACAGCTGTTGCTGATGGCGTCACGAAGAGCGGTTCGTCCGTTCTGGTCGAGGACGTCGCCAAAACGATCGGCGCGGATATCGCCTACGCGAAAATCGACGCCGACGGCTCCGAGCACGTGACGGGTGTTACCATCTCGGGCTTCCCCGTCGGTTCCACCGTGACCTACACCGACATGAGTGGCAATCCGCAGACCTTCCTTGCGGTCGGTGGCGAAACCGTCACTTGGTCGGGTCCGAAGTCGGCGGCAATCGAGACGGCCATTCGCGCAGCCCTCAACACGCTCAATGTCCAAGCACCGGCGCACTCCGACGACAACTTCTCGCTCAGCGTCGCGATCACGATGGAGGATAATGACGCCAGTGTGATCACGCAGACATTCACGCATAGCGTTGTGGTGCAGGCC
>JAKALI010000137.1 GCA_021813195.1 Pseudomonadota bacterium | reverse complement strand
ACGGGTGGCAACGCCCTGAAATTCTACGCCTCTGTGCGTCTCGACATCCGCCGCATCGGTCAGATCAAGGATCGTGACGAGCCAATCGGCAATCAGACCCGCGTGAAGGTGGTCAAAAACAAGGTTGCCCCGCCATTCAAGCAAGTGGAATTCGACATCCTGTATGGCGAGGGCATCTCCAAAGTCGGAGAGCTGGTGGATTTGGGGGTCAAGGCCGGCATCATCGAGAAGTCGGGGGCCTGGATGTCCTATGCCGGCGAGCGCATCGGGCAGGGTCGAGAAAACACGAAGGAGTACCTGAAGGCCAACCCGAAAGTTGCCTTAGCCATTGAAAAAGCGATCCGGGCGAACGCCGGGCTGATCGTGGATAAAATGCTCGCCGAGTCTGAGGACGGTGAAGCGGACGAGGACGTGCCGGACGAGGACGGTGTCCTTCCCGACGCCGTGGAGAGCGCGCGCAAGGGCAAAGCGCGTCGTTAGAAATGAAGCCGCGACGTTCCGTTGGCCGGGCGGGGTGGAGGTGGGCCGAAGGCAAACTCCCGTTCGATGTCTGCGCGGTCCATGGGCCACGTGCACGGGGGGCCGGGGTACAGCAGGCTGGCCCGCATGGTTCGGGCGTCAGCCGCCGACAAGATGCGCCTTTGTGGACAAGGGGCCCGGCCGGACGCTAGAACCGCGCGTCATCAACGCAGCGCAGAGCGCGACAGCGGGCAACCGCACGACTTGACTTGCTCGGTGCGCTGACAGACCGAGCAGGGTTGGTTCATTATGGCGGGCGCGGGTAACAAATCGTCAAAAACAACAAAGGCGGCAGCGAGTGGGTATGGAAAAGAGCGCTCGGCGGGGCGTGCGCCATCATCTTCCAGCATTGCCGATGAGGAAACCCAACCAGTCCGTCCGCGTATGAGCACGCCCACCAGCACTGGGCAAATTCGATCAGCCTTCCTCGATTACTTCCGCAAGGAAGGTCATGAGATCGTTCCCTCGTCCTCGCTCGTTCCCAAGAACGATCCCACGCTCTTGTTCACCAATGCCGGAATGGTTCAGTTCAAGAACCTGTTCACCGGCCAGGAGACGCGCGCCTATCGCACGGCTGCGACCGCGCAGAAGTGTGTGCGCGCGGGCGGCAAGCATAACGACCTCGACAACGTTGGCTATACCGCGCGCCACCACACGTTTTTCGAAATGCTCGGCAATTTCTCGTTTGGCGATTACTTCAAAGAGCGCGCAATCGAGCTTGCTTGGCGGCTCATCACAGAAGAATTTTGCGTTCCAAAGGATCGCCTCACCGTCACCGTCTACCACGACGACGATGAAGCGTTCGCGGTGTGGAAGAAGCTTACGGGATTTCCTGACCACCGCATCGTGCGGATTGCAACTGCCGATAACTTCTGGGCCATGGGCGATACAGGGCCCTGCGGGCCGTGTTCAGAGATTTTTTTCGATCACAATCCCTCCAACGATCCTCAAGGGCCGCACGGCGGTCCCCCCGGCTCTGCAGATGCTGACGGCGACCGCTTTGTCGAAATCTGGAACCTTGTGTTCATGCAGTTCGAGCAGCGGGCGACGGGAGAGAGGATTGCGCTGCCCAAGCCTTCAATCGACACGGGCATGGGGCTGGAACGGATCGCGGCCGTCCTGCAAGGCGTACACGACAACTACGACATCGATCTGTTTCAAAACTTGATTGCGGCGATTGCGACGGAGACCGCAAAAATCGGCGGCGCAGGCGGCGGCGATGCGGCCATTCTGAAAACCGCGCAACGGGTGATTGCCGATCATTTGCGTTCGACGAGCTTTCTCATCGCCGACGGGGTGCTGCCCTCGAACGAGGGCCGCGGTTATGTCCTGCGACGCATTATGCGCCGCGCCATGCGCTATGCCCACATGATCGGCTGTGAGGAGCCGTTGATGTGGCGTCTGGTCCCGGCGCTGGCGAAGGAAATGGGCGCGGCCTACCCGGAATTGGTGAGCGCGCAAGCCCTGATTACGGAAACCTTGAAACTTGAGGAAATGCGCTTCAAGCGCACGCTCGGCACGGGATTGCGACTTCTCGCCGACGCCTCGGCCGGGCTTACCTCGGGGGGCGTGCTATCCGGTGACGTCGCCTTCAAACTCTACGACACGTATGGCTTTCCGCTCGATCTCACTGCAGATGCCTTGAAGCCTCGGGGGATTACGGTGGACACCATCGGCTTTGAGGCCGCAATGGCCAGGCAGAAGGCAGAAGCACGGAAAGCCTGGAAGGGGTCCGGCGAGGCAGCAACAGAGACGATTTGGTTCGAGATCCGCGACGAGGTGGGCGCAACCGAATTCCTCGGCTACGATACGGAGGCTGCGGAAGGCGTCATCCGACGCATCGTGAAGGGCGGGGCACGGGTCGACACGCTCGCGGCAGGCGAAGAGGCCATTCTCATCGTCAACCAGACGCCATTTTACGGCGAAAGCGGCGGGCAGGTTGGCGATCAAGGTGTGATTCGCGGGCCAGGCGGCGCGCTATTCCGCGTCGGTGATACAACGAAAAAACTCGGCGATCTGTTCCTTCATCATGGGCGCTTGGAGACGGGGTCGCTCAAGCCCGGCGATGTCGTCGAGTTGAGCGTCGATCATGCGCGTCGCACGGCAATTCGTGCGAACCATTCAGCCACACACCTGCTCCATGAGGCCCTCCGCCAGGTGCTTGGCGAGCACGTGGCTCAGAAAGGTTCGCTGGTCGCGCCCGACCGGCTCCGGTTCGACTTCGTCCACCAGAAGCCGATGACGACCGAGGAGATCAAACGGGTGGAGGACTTGGTCAATGCGCGGGTCTTGGAGAATTCGCCCGTCGAAACGCGGCTCATGGCATTGGAGGAAGCCAAGGCACTCGGCGCAATGGCGCTCTTCGGTGAAAAATATGGAGAAGAGGTGCGCGTCGTCTCAATGGGGACGCCACAGCCCGGTGCCAATAAGGCTTGGTCGGTTGAGCTGTGCGGCGGCACGCATGTGCGCAGGACTGGCGACATCGGTCTGCTCAAAGTCGTTGCAGAAAGTGCGAGCTCAGCGGGTGTTCGGCGTATCGAAGCCCTGACGGCGGATGGCGCGCGGGCCTATCTCAGCGCGGCCGACGAGCGGGTGAAGGAGGCCGCTAGCGTCTTGAAATCCCGGCCGGAGGACTTGGTCGATCGCGTGAAGCAACTGCTCGAGGAACGCAAGGCGCTGGAGCGGCAGCTGGCTGACGCCAAAAAACAGATCGCACTAAGTGGCAGCCCGGTTGCCGGTTCACGCGACAGCGGGGAAGGTGTACGCACCGTTGGCGCGGTGAAACTTCTGGCACGGACCGTCCAGGGCCTGGACCCGAAGGATCTGCGCGGCCTTGTGGACGACGGCAAACGTCAGGTCGGCTCTGGCGTTGTTGCTATCGTTGGCGTTACGCAGGAAGGTCGCGCCGGTCTTGCCGTGGGCGTAACCGACGATCTGACCGCGACCTGGAACGCCGTGGACTTGGTTCGCACCGGCGCGGAAGTGTTGGGTGGCAAAGGCGGCGGCGGACGTCCCGACATGGCCCAGGCGGGAGGCCCCGACGGGTCCAAAGCGGAAGCGGCGCTCAAAGCTATCGAGGCGCGCCTCAGCGGGTGATGACCAAGGCAAGCTCCGCAGCGCGATCTGCAACCCATGCGGATGCGTAACTTCATAGAACAATGAGGAGAAGTCGATGCGTTGGCACGTTGCTCCGTTGCTTTCAGTTGGTGCTCTGGTGCTAAGCGCAGCTGCAAGCGCCGACGAAAAAACTGCAGCACAGACCATTTGCGGGCGTCCGGCAGACATGGTGCAAATCGTCATATCCATGCTTGAGCCATCCGTTGAGTCGGTCTGGCGCGGCGGCAAGATCCACGTTAAGCGCGATACGAGCGACGGCAGTCTGTGGGGTTTCTCCTTGCCGAACACGACCGTGCATCCCGCGGTGTTCTGCCGTCGGCCGGTATCCCGGGACGGCCGGGAGGCAATCGAAACGGGCATGGTGTGCGCCGCCGACGAAAAGGCGTGTGCGTCGTTCGCCGAACAGGTGACCGATCGGTTCGAGAAAATCGAAACCACAAGACAATAGCCCGCATCCGCTGCCCGCGGCCTGCTCTATCGCCGTTCCATGTCGCACCCAATAGCGTGTCGCCGCAGGGTGTGAACCGGGGCTTGCGTCCGGTGGCGAATGATCGGAAGCTTGATCGGGGAGACCGAGTAAGCCGGATACGGGAGCTGCGGGACCATGTCGGCTGACCACGATCCTGCGGCCTATAAAGACGTGATGGTCGTTCTCGCGACGGCCGCAATCGCCGTGCCGCTTCTCCAGCGTCTGCACGTCAGCCCGGTGCTGGGCTATCTGCTGGCGGGCGTCGTATTGGGGCCGCATCTGCTGGGGGCTTTGGCCGGCCACTATCCTCTAGTGTCGTGGGTGTCCGTTTCGAATGCGGAGAATCTCTCAGCGCTCGGCGAATTCGGCGTTGCGTTCCTCTTGTTCGTCATTGGGCTCGAACTGTCGCCCAAGCGCCTGTGGACGATGCGCCGTCTGGTGTTTGGGTTAGGCTCGCTTCAGATCGTCTTGAGTGGATTGGTGCTTGCTGGCGGCGCCTTGGCGTTTGGCAACCCACCGAACGCGGCCGTCATCATCGGCTTTTCGCTGGCGATGTCCTCGACAGCGATTGTGATCGATCTTCTTGCGCGCCAGGATCGCCTGTCTCTGGGTACGGGACGAACCAGCTTTGCCATTCTCTTGATGCAAGATCTGGCGGTGGTTCCGCTGCTGTTGCTGGTGCCCGCTCTCGGACTTGCCGATCAGGCTTCGCTCTTTTTCGGGATCGCCAAGGCGTTCGGCCACGCAATGCTTGCAATCGGTGTCATCATTGCCGTGGGTCAGATTGTGCTACGGCCACTGTTCCGCCTGGTGGCCTCGACCGACAGCGTTGACTTGTTCGTCGCCGCAGTTCTGCTCGTCGCCGCAGGCAGCGCCATTGCAAGTGACATGGCCGGATTATCAATGGCACTGGGTGCCTTCACGGCTGGTTTGTTACTCGCCGAAACGGAATACCGGAAGGCTATCGAGACGACCATCGATCCATTCAAGGGCCTGCTTCTTGGAGCCTTCTTCTTCACCGTCGGCGCGGGGCTCGATCTCGGCGCTGTCATAGGGCATCCCTCCGCGCTCGCGGCCGGCGTTGCCGGACTGATCGCGATTAAGGGCGCCATCGTTTATGGTCTCATTCGCGCGTTCGGCTTCAATCGCATCGTCGCGGGGCGAACCGCCGCGCTCGTTGCGCCCGGTGGAGAGTTCGCTTTCATTGTTCTTGCACTTGCCGCCTCGGGTGGGCTCATACCAAATCCGACGGCCGCCTACTTCCTCGCTGTCACCTCGTTATCGATGGCCTTGATCCCGATTCTCGATGCCCTGGCCCGGCGGACCTTTCCCATTCCTGCCACCGTAGCGACCGATCCGGCCCTCCAAATTCTTCCGAGTGCCGAAGAACAGGTCGATGCGATCGTGATTGGCCATGGGCGCGTTGGCGCGCTCGTCTCTGACATGCTGGCACGTCATGGTGTGCATCACGTCATCACCGAAAAGCGACCCGATTTGGTGGGGGATGCGCGCGCCGAGAACAAGCCGATCTACTACGGAGATGCGCTCAACATCGAATTCCTGCGTCATTGCGGGCTCGACCGCGCGCGCGCCGTCATCATTACAATTCACGACTGGGACGCGACGGACGAGCTTGTGAGCACCATCCATGCGGCGCGTCCCGGGGTCGTCATCGTCGCGCGTGCCCGTGATGCCGATCATGCGCGCCGGTTGTATGAACGCGGCGCCTCCGATGCGGTTCCTGAGACGATTGAGGCAAGCTTGCAGCTCTCCGAAGCCGCGCTCGTTGATCTCGGAGTGCCCACGGGGCCCGTTATCGCCTCCATTCACGAGAGGCGCGACGAGTTCCGCAAAGCCCTGCAAACTGCGGCCGGACGCATGGGCCGGACGGAAACCCGGGGCGTCAGAGCCGCGCGATCGCGCAAGGAGCCAACAGCCTGAACTTCATCATTCGACGACTTTGGACCAGTCGAGAATGTCAAAGTCGGCAATGAGTGCGGCGACGTGTCCTTGCGCATCAAAACCAAAATATGCCGTGTAGGTGCCATCGCCCCAACCGGAATCGAAGGCCACCACATTGCCTGGTCCGAACGGCGCAGACAGCCGGAATGCTCCCGTTGCACCCCGTTCTCTGAGCCCCCTCAATTGTCCCTGTTCGAGGGCCGACTCGAGCGCTTTGTCGTCGGTTTGAAAGGTCTGCGCGGCAACGCCCCCCGCAGCCGGATCGAAAAAGGCAGCCGTGCCGGTATCGACAGCAAAGCCCCAAACTCCATCGGGATTTTCGGCATCGCGCGCCATGTCGGACGGGACCGCCGGTTCCCAGCGCACGACAGGCGTATCGGAAAAATCAACGCGCGCGAATGCCACGCGTCCCTTGCCAAACGCACCATGCAGCACAGCCAGGCGCACCGGGAAGCTGCCAACGGGCACTGGCGTGCTCATCGCAGGCTGATCAAGCCCCACGAACGCATCAGCGACGACGATCCGTCCGCTCGTAATCTGCACCGCACCAAGTTCGGAGACCTGAAAATAAATCTTCACGGGGCGCGGTCTCTCGCCGGGCAGGGCGTCGTCGGCGGTTGCGATGAAATCCGGTGAGAACGCGCGCTCGAAGTAGCGCGCATGCGGTGGGCCGGCCACTTGAGCGGCGCTCAGCACTGCGCACCCCGCGAACAAGGCAACCGCACCGGCCACACCCAGCACGGCGGATTTGAATTTGGCGGACGGGTAGGGCAGGGAACGAAACATCGACAATCCGAGCGAATGTGGGTCCAGAGCCGTTTACCACAGCGCGATGTGGGCGACACGGACAGACCATGCAATACGGTGAATGCGGGCGGTACGCTCTCGGGTGCGCATTCATGGTACGTTCAGGCCATGCGCCGAACTTAAAGCCTGCCATCTGGTACCCGCATGGAGGTTTTTGAGATGAACAAGCTGTTGGCTGCTCTTGCTGCGACCGCCGTCGGGATAGTCGCAGCCACGCCGGCCGTGGCCACGACGGGCGGTGTCTGCTTCCGAATTGTCAACGTCCCACCCGGTGACCAGCTCAACATCCGAAGTGCGCCCAGCGCGTCATCGCCGATCATCGCGCGTTTTCTGCCAGACGATGCCGTGATTCTGGCGAAGGCTGGCCGCTGTGCGCGCTGGTGCCGGCTGTCGATCTCAACGCCCAACATGACGTTCAAGGGCTGGGCGCATGCGCGCTATCTCAAGGCTGGGGAGTGTCCTTAACGCGGCCGCACACCGTAGAAATTCAATTCCGCCCAGTCCTCAGCTGTGGGTCGGACACGCCGACGGACACATAAAGCGCCATCAGAAGTTCGATAGGGCGCGGCGGCGCCGCCAACATTCATTCTTTACCTCTTTATGCGGAAGGCCACATGCGCAGGCCGATTGCCGTTCGGCATCCTCGCGGGCCGGATCGCCACCTCGCCCCATGATTATCTCGGACCTCTGCTTGACCTCACGCTGCCATGGCGGCTTTGAGGTTCTCGTCCACCTTGTCGAGAAAGCCGGTCGTCGACAACCATTTTTGATCCGGGCCGACGAGCAGCGCCAAGTCCTTGGTCATGTCTCCGGCTTCAACGGTCGCGATGCACACCCGCTCGAGCGTTTCTGAGAATCGCTTCAATTCGTCATTTCCATCGAGCTTGGCGCGGTGCGCAAGACCGCGCGTCCAGGCGAAGATCGAGGCAATCGAGTTCGTCGAGGTTTCTTTGCCCTTCTGATGCTCGCGGTAATGACGCGTCACCGTTCCATGCGCGGCTTCCGCCTCGACCGTCTGGCCATCGGGGGTCATCAGCACGCTTGTCATAAGGCCGAGTGAACCGAAGCCTTGCGCGACGGTATCGGATTGGACATCGCCATCATAATTCTTGCACGCCCAAACATAGCCGCCCGACCACTTTAGCGCCGAAGCCACCATGTCGTCGATGAGCCGATGTTCGTACGCGAGCTTACGTTTGTCGAACTCTGCTTTGAATTCCGCGTCGAAGATTTCCTGGAAAATGTCTTTGAAGCGGCCATCGTAGGCTTTCAGGATCGTATTCTTGGTTGAGAGATAGACAGGATAATTGCGAGCTAGGCCGTAATTGAACGAGGCGCGCGCAAAATCTCGAATGCTCTCGTCAAGGTTATACATGGCCATTGCGACCCCCGCGCTCGGCGCTTTGAAAACCTCCTTTTCAATCACGCTGCCATCGGCGCCGACGAACTTGATCGTGAGCGTTCCGGGGCCGGGAAACTTGAAGTCGGTCGCGCGATACTGGTCACCGAAGGCATGACGCCCAACGATAATCGGTTCGGTCCAACCCGGTACGAGGCGCGGCACGTTACGGCAGATGATGGGCTCACGGAAGATGACTCCGCCCAGGATGTTGCGGATCGTCCCATTCGGGCTCTTCCACATCTCCTTCAAACCGAATTCGGCGACGCGCGCTTCGTCGGGCGTAATGGTTGCGCACTTGACGCCGACGCCATGCTTTTTGATGGCATTGGCGGCGTCGATGGTCACCTGGTCGTTCGTCTTGTCGCGATGCTCGATGCCGAGGTCGTAGTACTCGAGATTGATGTCGAGGTAGGGGTGGATGAGCTTGTCTTTGATCAGCTGCCAGATGATACGTGTCATCTCATCGCCGTCCAATTCGACGACGGTGCCCTCGACTTTGATTTTTTTCATGGGATCTTTACTTCCGTGGCAGGTTTTCTGATGCGCCGCAACATAGCCGCGATACCGCCGAGGGCCA
>JAKALI010000136.1 GCA_021813195.1 Pseudomonadota bacterium | reverse complement strand
GCGAAGGTAGACGGGACCACAGGGACGGAACGTTCCTATTTTACTCATACCATTTTGATAGAAGAAGGGGGTGCAGGGGGTGCACTGACAGAAAAGCCAGTGTTTGCATGCGCTTGAGGCGTACCCCCCACGGGGAGCGCAGAGCGGGAACAGGGGGTACAGCACCCGCCGCCACGGCGCGCCGGTAATCCCATTCCAGACTGTCTGTCCGACTGAGTGAAGGCGATGGCGATCATGACAGAGACGCCGCTCTGCAAAGCTAGGCCTGACGTCACACGCTGCCAGCTTCGGGCTACGACCTCGCGACCAGGGTGACCATCGCGATCGAGGACCTCGCCGCCGACACACATACCGTGGCCCGATGTTGACCGCTGGTGGCCAGATTCAATTTCGAAGCAGTCGGGCAAGGGACGGTGGCTATGTGACCCGGCGATCACCACAGGCGATCCCATGCCAAGCTGGCGCAAAGCTAATTTAGCTGGCTTAGCCACTCTAACTTCGGTGGCTGCTGCTGACGTCACCCGCCTCAGGGTCGGACAGTCCATGGGCGTCGCTTGTGACGTCACGCACGAGGCGCGTTCCGACAGCGCCATTCTGGTTGGCGATCTGGCCGGTTTGCGGCCCCAGCACGAGGCGTGACGTCACACGCGCCCGGCGCTTGTATCGCATGACGGCTCGCGGACGTTGCCGACCGGCGCACAATGGATCGCGTTGGAACCGACCGGAGTTCTCCCCGTGGCCCAGAAGCTCATCCCGATGCGCGCCGTGCTCGAGTGCATCTGCATTTCCAAGACCGAACTCTATCGCCGGATCAATCGCGGCGACTTCCCGAAGCCGGTCCCCATCGGACTCCAGCGAGTGGCCTTCATCGAGGCCGAGGTCGAGAGCTGGATCGCCGCCCGTATCGAGGCGCGGGACACCGGCGAGGGCGCCGAAGCGCGGCGCAATCGCGCCACACGCGCTGTCGCCGGAAGGTCGCGCTGATCCTCGTTTGGGCTCGACGCTACCCCTGTGCTACCCGGATGCCGCATCGCATTTGGCAGGCTACTGAACGGAATGGCACTTTCCGCCCGGAGCACACCCTTCGAACGAGGGCGACTCAACCGGATGATCACCGGACATCCTCGGCGCGGAAGAACCGGTTCCGCGGCTCGCCCTTGCAGTGAACCCAGTACGTGCCGGGCCGGCTGACACTCCGATCGCCGTCGTCGATGACGGTGCACGCGCCGGACCGAAGCAACGAGACAGAGTAGCGCCGTAGGAGAGTGACATCGGCCTCCGTCAGCCCATTGTCGCCGACCTTGGGCAGATACTCGATGCGGGGATCGCTGAGACCGGCAGCGGGCATCGGCTGCACCAGTTCGGCCGGCCGCTTGGCCGACAGGTGCTTTGCCGGCACCCATCGCGCCACGCTTCTGCCGGGCAGCCCTTCGACCGCGCCATCGTACTCGCGGCTGATCCGTGCCCAGCCGTCGCGCAACTCGAGCACCTCGACCTGCTGGCGCTCGTACAGCTTGTTGGTCACTGGGCAGGTGACAGCCGGACAGAGCCGGACATCGAGGCTGTCTGTGGTGACGAAGCGCACCTCCGATGCGTGAGCCGCAGCCGGGATGAGCATGGCGAGCGCAGTGAGAAATTTCGCAGGTAGCCGCATGATCGGTCTCCGTCAGGTTCTGGTCGCGTCGGCGGTCGTACCGGCTGACACGACGACGATGCGATGCATTCACTGACGGAGTGCTAGCGAGGGAACTTCGAGGACGGCTTGAACATCGCTCGTATTTGACGTTGCACCGGCGCGGTGCAAAATGCCGTTGGAGGGACGGAAACGGGGAATGGCCGTGTCGACGGAGACCGATACATCGCCGCGCACGGTCTGGGAGGAGCCCAACGCCGTCCAGATCAAGGTGACGCTCGACGACATCGAGCCGACCATCTGGCGCCGCCTCGTCGTGCCGATGACGACCACGCTTTCAGAGCTGCATCACATCCTGCAAGCCGCCATGGGCTGGACCGACTCGCACCTGCACCAGTTCGAGATCGGCGGGCTGCGCTACGGCGACCTCGGCATGCTGAATCAGGACCGTTTCGAGGGTGACGCCCAGGCGTTCGACGCCAGCGAAGTGCGGTTGCGCGACTTCCAATTCCGGTACGACGACGGCCCGTCCTTCGTCTACGTCTACGATTTCGGCGACGACTGGCGGCACACCGTGCAGATCGAGAAGCTGCTCGTCCTGAAGCCGGCCCCCAAGACGGCGACCTGCATCGAGGGCGCGCGTTCGTGTCCACCCGAGGATGTCGGCGGACCGCACGGCTACTTCGAGTTCCTGCGCGTCTTGCTGTCGCCGGAGCCCGACGAGTTCGAGGAGCAGCGTCATCTCAAACGCTCGAGCGGCGGCAAGTTCGACCCGGAGCGATTCGACGTGGCGAAGACGGACAAGACGGTGAGGGGAGCGCTGCGAAAGCGACGGCGAGAGTGACATCGGTCATTCTCGCCTGAAACCACAACACCCGCGTAGTTCTCATTGGCGGTGAACGCGACAAGCGAAGATGAAGGGGTTGAGCAGCTATTTCGATGTATTCGAGTTCGAGCACCCATGCACCCACGACGTCAGAGGCCGCTGCTTCGGCCTAATGTGGTCTCAAAATATATATTGACCAGCGGCGCGCGCCCCAAGAATCAACGACCCAGCTTAGAACGTACACAATCGCGGCATATCATTAGAGAAGCCTAACTCTTCCATTTCAGGGGCGTACAGCATGTCACTTCTGAAGCTGATCTCCAGACAGTTCTTGCTGCTTGGATTAGCGGCGCAGTTGTTCGCTCCGGCTTACGCCCAAGCCCCTCCAATACCTAGCTCGTCTTGGAGTGATGTGCAGTCCCACATTTCGGGCGGTCGCTACTCAGAGGCCGAGCAGATCGTCCGACGTATGGCGAGCCAACTTGAGAATATGTCGGGCTCCAATCAGCCCCTTCAACTGGCCTATGCGTACCTCGAGCTTACATTCCTTCTAGAAGTACAGGATCTCCAGAAAGAGGCCGACGAACTATTCGCAAAGCTAATCAGCATGGCCGGTCCCGCATTTGCGAATGACCCGCAGAAGATTGCGAATTGGGTCGATGGCATCGGAGTCTCCCTTCGGGCGGTATCGCGTATCCGTGAGTCCTTGTCGGCCTTCCGCCGCGCGCGGTCGCTATTTCAGAATATTTCTCACAACGACTTCGGTGTGGCGCTGACGTCGGTCGCAATTGGAGACTTGTTGGTCGAGTCCGCACGGTTTTCAGAGGCTCAGCCATTCTTTGAGGAAGCCATTGAGGTCTCCAATGCGGTGGCTGGGCCCATTCAAGCGGGCGTTGCCTATGCCATCGGCAGAGCAGTGTTTGGCTTGGGCATCATCTCGGCTGTGGACGGCGACCTAAGACAGTCAGAAGCGTATCTAGACGAGGCTTTCGCTCACGTGAATTATGAGTGGGGCGGAGATGGGAACAACGAGAGACTTGGTCCGATCTATGGCGCACTGGGCGTAGTGAAGTTTTGGAGAGGGGATCACAAAGAGGCCCGACGCTACTTTGTCAAAGCTCTGGAGCTCAGCGAAAAGCTGTTTGGACCATCAGCCCCACAACTCGTCAACACTCTTCTCAATCTCTATGCTGTTGACGCGGCCGCAAGCGAAGTTGGTCAAGCAGAGCAGTGGCGCAGGCGCGCCGAAAGCATTTGCAGTGGACGCGAGGTTCAATTCAGTGCGAGCTGTCTGCCTCTTGACTTCTCAGCGATTGCCGATTTGTCCGAGAAAAAGCAATTCTCAGATGCTGCAGCCAAAGCCAAGGATTTGCGGGCGTTTACAGAGAACAAACTCGGCCGGGTTCCGTTTTGGTTGGCCTTGCGTCTTAGTAAGGAGGCGGAGGCATTTCAAGAGAGTGGCAACCTCGACAGCGCAGCCGAGGCGTACCAGGCAGCAATTGCTATTCTCGAACGAGAAGAGGGTGCCCTCCCCAGGTCGTCAGCGGCACTCAAGCACCAGCTGGCGGGCATTTACTATCGACTCGGCCGTTACACCGAAGCCGAAACGCAATATCGCCGGTCAATGTCAATTATTGATCTCGACGAGGAGCCCCGGCATCCCAATGACATTTACATGATGCTGAACTTCGGATCGTTCCTGACGCACGAGGGCAACATTGAAGAGGCTCAAAAATTTCTGGAGAAGGCTTACGACTTCCACGTCGCGGCAAACCAGAGTGACGGCGAAAGAGACCCGCAATTTGGCTTGGCTCTCGCGGAACTATACGGGGTGATGGGGCGCAGAGAGGACGCCGCAAAGTTGTTCGCCGAAGTGCGTGCAAAAATGAAGAACGAACTCGTAGAAATACCAATCTATGTAGGAACCAATCGACGGCCTTTAGTCGGAATGAAATCTGGTTTCGGAAGTGATCCGGCGCCTGCATCTGTGCTTAGCTCGGTGAGAGTAACAGTAGTAGCAGCCCCGCAAAAGCCCAGGAAAGAATTAAAAGGTTATATTGGCAGTTCGCAGCCGTCAATCACGGCTGTCGATCAAATGAGAGTAGAGACCACTACGGTGCTGGCGCCAGAAATCTTTGTGCGAGAGAGTCGACACCGATTGCTAAATGCGAGGGATTTTCTCGGTCAGAGCTTGGTAGTCGTTCACGGCTACAATGTCTCGTTCGACGATGCCGTCAAGCGCGCCGGCCAGATTGCTCTTGATCTTAATTTTGATGGCCCGGTGTTCCTGTTCTCGTGGCCAACAAAGGGAGGGACTTCCTACTTCGGGGATCGCGATCTAGCTCAAGCGTCCGGCACTGCGCTAAGAGCTTTTTTGGACGGCATGATCCGATCATCGAGAGCAGGGCGAATTAATATAATCGCCCACAGTATGGGAAATGTTGTTTTGCACACCGCGCTGGAGGGACTCAGTGACGATCGCTTCGCGACCCTAAACATTGCCGAGGTCATTCTGGCGTCCCCCGATCTCGATGCGGCTCTACTTGAAATTTTAGTCAGTCGGCTTCAGCTTCGAGGCGCAAAGGCGACAGTCTACGCCGCATCAAACGACAGGGCGCTAGAAGCTGCGCAACTTGGCAAGGGCCGCACTCCCGTTGGCCTAATAAGCGATGGTCGCCCCCCAAGACTAGTGGCAGGGGTCGATCTGATCGATGTCACTGTTTTGGGAGGCTGGCCGTCTATGAATCATAGCCTCTACGCAGATCAGAAGGAGATAATTGCGGATATCCGCCGGCTGATGCTTCAAGGAGCACGACCGGCCGATCTCCGGACGAAAGAGTTGAAGCGAATCGACACTGAGGCCGGTTCTTACTGGCGTTATGAGTTGCCTGCGTTGCGGAAATAGACTGATGATCGCCCCCCTGCCGAGGGTGTCTCAGCGTTGGGACGCATGCGCACTCCTGAAAGCTACTTACGAGCTTTCAATCCTAGCACGAATGGCGGAGTCAACGAGATTGGTCCCCGCCGTTCCGCTCTGGCGGTCAGCCCGCTACTCACCTTCCACCGACCTCTCGCGCATCCTTTTCACACCCGCATCGGTCGGCACCTTCTCGGCGCCATGCTCCTTCCGGAGGTCGGCCCGATCCGTCGTCTCGCTGGCGAGGGGCTCTGCATCTACCGCTAGCCCATCCGATTTCCAGCTACCCCACCGCTGCCCCGGCGCGCGACGTCACGGACCATGACCTTGACTTGGTTGCGAGATCTGGTTTGGAGCACACGCCTGACAGGAGTGGGGCAACAGTGAGCGCCGCTCGCTGAATAAAACCCGACGACCGACATCGTCTATTCCGACGCCGTTTTCACCTCACGCCACGCCGACCTGATCGCCGGCATCGGATCGAGCCCGATGGCGCCGGCCATCGTGAGATATTCGATCACGTCGAGCCGGCGCTCGAGGCCTTCGACCTTGGCGACATAGGATTGGGGCTTTCCGAGCCGGTCGGCGACCGTCTGCTGGGTCAGGCCGGCATCCATCCTCGCCGCGACGAGGCGATCGATCAGGGCCTTGTAGACCTCGGTATGGATGGAGCTGGGCAAGGATCGCGCTTCGTCTTGAGATCGAGCGCGAACACAGCTAAACCCGATTTGGGATTATCCCAAAATCGGATGATGCATGGAATTTCCAGCCGGGCTGACATCGACGCAGAAGGGCAAGGTCAACGAGTACCTCGTCGCGGCCTCCATACTGCTGGCGTCGTCGGGCCGCCTGTCGCCGTTCGTCCCGCTTTCGGACGATCACGGGATCGATCTGATCGCCCTGGACAAGGCGAGCCAGCGCAGCGTCTATCTCCAGGTGAAGTCGGCCATCGCCAGCGCCAAGCGGAAGACGGTCCAGTTCGACGTCCAGAAATCCACATTCCGGCCGGTGCCGAACCTGCTGCTCCTGGCGGTGCTGTTCGAGCCGACGACCGTGTCAGTCGGAACCTCATGGCTGATCCCGATGGCCGATGTTCCGAGCGTGTCGGTCGACCAGCCCGACAAGTATGCGCTCAGCCCGAGCCCCGTTGCGACCAGCAGGGACCGATACCAGCCATATCGGCACGAGGGGCCGCACGCGCTGGTCGAGAGTCTGCTGCGGCGGTTTGATCGAGCAACTACTAGCAGCTGAATTGCTTTTCGGACACTTTTGCCGAGGTCAGGATTTCAGCTTTGTTGAGCTGGCGCCGGATTCCGACCTTGTCTGCCATTTCCAATCGGGCCGTCGAGCTCCTTGAGTCGCCCAGCCACTGCAATCCCACGAGAATCGTGTCATGCTTTTAGCGAGGTAGGAGCATGGACGACACTGGCGCACTTTCCACAGCAAGTCCGCAGCGGGCTCGTTTCAGCATCAATCTGGACGATCTGGAGCGGATAAAGGAGCATGTTGCTTCAGGCCGACCTTATGCTCAGCGCCTGAGTGCGGGTCTCGTCTTTCGGCTACTCACGACCGCGCAGGGTGATGTGCCCTTCGTAATGGATGCGCTCGATGCTCTCGAAGGCCATCGGCTCGCTCCCAATATCAAGCCAGCTACTCCATTCCGCCATCAGCCTCTATGCCCACTCTGGCACCAGCACTTCTTCGCCACGAGGCACATGTTCCGGAATATTGGCGAGCGATGGGGCATCGCGCACGGTAAGGGCAACCGTGATCTAGACAGTATGATTGCCCGCGTTGCGAACGATCACGGGAACGACCCCGACATCTGGCCGGGCGTCCTCGCCAGCCGGTTCGCCGATGGATACGTCGATCGCTCGCAGGCCGGACGGCTCACAGGTGACTGGATCGTTTTCGCCCTGCACGAGGGACAACGCTACTACCTCGATCTCGCCACCCACGAAGAAGGCGAGCCGGCGAATGCCGCTCGCCTCCTGGCCAAGCTCAAGGGATCGGCCTCGGCCGAGTTCCCCTTCGCGTTTGGTTGCTGAAGGGGCACGCGCACCCACAGATTCCTGCCGGGCCAGCTTGTAAGTACGCCGTGCCCGGCCGATAGTGGCTGCGAGCAGCGAATCCGGAGACCACGGCGGCACTTGGAAGACTTTGTCCTCTTGCCGCTCAAGCGACTGCGGCGGGGGCATGAACACGCGGGTGATCAGGCAGAAGGCCAGCCGCCTCAGGGGCGGCGCGCCTCCGCGTGTCCTCGATCTTTTCTCCGGCTGCGGCGGCCTCTCCCTGGGCTTCCATGCTACCGGCGCGCGCATTACCGCTGCCATTGAGTTCGACCCCGACGCCGCCCGCTCCCACGGCCTCAACTTCCATCCCGGCGACAGCCGTCACGCCAGGGCCCGCGACATCACCGCCACTAAGCCCGAGCAGCTCTGCGCTGAACTCGGCCTGGGAGACCCCGCCTCCGCGTTCGATGTCATCGTCGGCGGCCCGCCCTGCCAGGCGTTTGCCCGCGTGGGTCGCTCCAAACTCCGGGAGGTCGCCGATCATCCGGAGGCCTTCCGGCATGACCCGCGCGCGCGCCTCTACATCGAATATCTCGACTACGTCGAGGCGTGTCATCCCCTCGCCGTCGTGATGGAGAACGTCCCGGACATTCTGAACCATGGCGGGCACAACATCGCCGAGGAAATCTGCGAGGTGCTGGGTAGCCGTGGCTACGTTTGCGGATACACGCTCCTGAACTCCGCCTTCTACGGCGTGCCCCAGATGCGGGAGCGCATGTTCCTGATTGCGCTTCATTCCTCTTTGGGCCTTGAGGTTGCGTTCCCGGCTCCCACGCACACCATAGCGCTTCCGCCTGGTTATGAGGGAACCCGCCTCGTCGCGCTCAAGAACCTGGCCGCGAACGATGCCGGCACCGGCCGCTCGCATTTTCATCCAACGCCGGGGACGAAAGGCCGCCTTCTGCCGGCCGTGACAGCCCGGCAGGCCCTTGGAGACCTTCCTCCCATCGATGCCCGCGCGCTTCTCGCCTCCGGCGACCTGCGCCGGGGAGCCCGGCGGTTTGATCAGCCTGTCCCTTACGTCCCGCCAAAGAGGCTCAATGGCTACGCCAGGACCATGCGGAGCTGGCCGGGGTTTGCAGCGCCAGCCCAAATTGCCGATCACGTCATCCGTTATCTGCCCCGCGACTATGATCTCTTCGCGCGCCTGCGGCCCGGCGACCAATACCCGGAGGCGCACAGGACGGCTCTGACGATGTTCAGCGAGGCACTCGCACGGTGCAGGCAGCAAGGGCAGGAACTCCGCGAGGGCTCGGTCGCTTGGCGCGAGCTCAAGGCCAGCATCGTCCCGCCCTACGACCCCGGAAAATTTCCGAATAAGTGGCGCAAGATGGAGGCCGATCTCCCGGCCCGCACGCTGATGGCGCATCTCGGCAAGGACAGCTACAGCCACATCCACTACGACAGCGACCAAGCCAGAAC
>JAKALI010000135.1 GCA_021813195.1 Pseudomonadota bacterium | reverse complement strand
CAGGAGCTCTCGCTCCTCGCCGCGGAAGCATGGCTCGAGTCCGGCGACCCGCGTCGCGCGATGCCGTACGCCCGCGACCTCGTCGATGCGCCGGGCGTCGACGAGGGGCTGCTCCTGCGGGCGAAGCGCCTGCTCGCGCGAGCCGTCGGTGCGGCCGCTCCTTTGCCGGTCTGATCGCTCTCTGCCCGCTCGACCTTTGGCTTGCGCGTCGTGCGCGGTTTGCGGGGCAGCCCTGAGCGGGTTGGCGTTGTGCGCGCGTCGTCGTCCTCGAACTCGACGACCGAAAGCGCATTTGATCTCAGGCCCATGTCGGCCCCCTCGAATTGCAAGCCGTACCGAACGGACGGATCAAAAAACACTTTAATGGCCGCGAACGGCACGACCAGACGCTCCGGAATGCTGTCGAAGGTGAGTTTCACCTCAAAGCGATCTTCGGAGACGACGAGATCCCAAAATCGATGCTGGAGCACGATGGTCATCTCGCGCGGATATTTTTCCTTGAGCCGCTTGGAGAGGCCGACGCCTGGGGCCGTCGTATCGAACGCGATGTAAAAATGATGCTCGCCTGGAAGGCCCGATTTGGCCGTCCGCGCCAGAACCGCGCGTACGACGCTTCGCATCGCCTCGCTTTGCAACGCTTCGTAATCGATCGATTGACTGCTCGTCATGCTGCCGCCGCGCCGACCCCCCGGAACTTCATTTTCCTCTACATGCCCTGAGGATGAGCGCCGTCAATCCTAAGGTGAACCTCGTGCGGCCGATGCGGCATGGTGGGACCATGCGTCACCGGGAAATGATGGAGGGCTTCTGTTGCCCGGTGCCCTCCGAACCGCGCCTTGCCCGGCTAGGGGCGAGGACTTTGGAGTTTAGGCTTTTCGCGCCGCATTACGCAGCGAGAGCAGCCTCAGCATAGTTGTCATTGGCAACTATTCTGAATGACCCGATAACGGCGGTATCATGCCGAGCGAAAGCTGAGCCCTTTACACCCTCGTCGATCCTAGTTCGCCCCCATACATTCGCTTTCCACCGCGCCACTCCCCTTTACGGAGCCAGCCGCACGGTGCGGCGAGAAGATCTGGTGGAGGCGCCGGGTACTGCCCCCGGGTCCGAATGGCTTATTACGACCGCGTTTATCGCCATAGCCGGACGAATCCGGCCGATTGAATATATGCGGGCAGCAGCCGCTTGCAAAGAGTAGCGGCCAACTGGTCGCCGCGGACATCACTTTTCGGCTTTCCCGTCGCATTTCCGGACGCTAAATCCGGCGATCGGCCGTGACGGAAGGTTGCGCTGTGCCGTGGTGCGGTCTGATCCGCTCAAAGACCGCAAAGGGACGGGTTATGAACCAACCGGCACGCCGGCAAAGTCTGGCACCTGAACTGCTCGATGGCCCACCCCGCTACCGGGCCCGTTCGCCATGGGGTGTCATCACGGCCCTTATCGCGACCGCACTCGTCATCGCCATTCCCTTGCTCCTGACGATCATCGGGATCAGCGTGTGGTCCGCCATAAGCGCGCCTGAGGGGGCATCAGGGCAGGAGATTGGCGACACGATCGATACGGCGCTGTCTTTAGCCAAGCCGGAGGGCGCTCTCATCACGGCTTTGGGGCAATTGGCCTCCCTGGCGCTGGTGTTGGGCTTTGCGAGTTGGCGTGGCGCGCGACGGGACGTCCTCGCCATGACGGGCGAGCGGTTTTCCGTGCGCACTTATGTGGTCGCGGGACTAGCGGTGATTGTGGCGACCGGCCTGTTGGAACTGGTCCTCTATGGATTGCTGAAGTTCGATGTGTTTGCCGATACGGCATGGCTCGCGGAGGGGCTCAGATCCCCTTGGGGCTGGGCGACGGTCATCATCGCGGTCGTACTGGCGCCGGTATGGGAAGAGCTCACGTTCCGGGGCTTCCTGTTGTCCGCCCTGGCGCAGACGCGGCTTGGCTTCTGGGGTGGCGCGCTCGTCTCCAACGTGCTTTGGAGCGCACTACATGGAGCCTATTCCCTGCCAGGACTGATCAGTGTTTTCGTCGCGGGCCTCGTTCTCAGTTGGATCGTGTGGCGCACCGGATCCATCAAACCTGCGATCATCACCCATGCCGTCGCCAATGTCTTTGCGGTGGCGTTCACGTATGCCTTTGCGCCGACCCCCATATGAAGCATCGCGCATCCGTGTCGGACGTGGTCGGAGGGCTCGCTGAGGGCTCGGCTCAAGCCAGCCCGAGTGTGAGGCGCAGGTTCTGGACGGCCGCACCCGCAGCCCCTTTGCCGAGGTTGTCGAGCCGCGCGACGAGCAGGGCGTGTCTAAGCTCCGCCTTGCCGAACACAAACAACTCCAGCAGGTCGGTGCCGTTCAGGGCTTCGGGTTCCAGACGGGACAGGGATGTCGCAGCGTGAGGCACGACTCGCACCGTGCTCGAACCCTCATAGTGTTTCATCAGTGCCGCTTCCAAATCGGCGGGGCTGGGGTTACGGGGCAGTGTGTCGAGGTGCAGCGGGATCGAAACCAGCATGCCCTGGCGGAAGTTGCCGACGGATGGCACGAACAGCGGACGGCGTTTCAGCCCTGTGTAGGCCATGAGCTCCGGTACGTGCTTGTGTTCTAGTCCGAGCGCATAGAGCTCGAAATTCGGCGCCGTGTGCGAAACCTCGTAGCTTTCAATCATCGCCTTGCCGCCGCCGGAATAGCCCGAGACGGCATTGATGGCGACGGGGTGGTCTGCGGACATCAGGCCTCGTTCGATGAGGGGGCGCAGTAGGGCGATGGCCCCTGTGGGATAACAGCCCGGATTGGCGATGTGGCGCGCCGCCCGAATGGCGTCAGCGTGTCCGGCGGTCAATTCGGCAAAGCCATAGACCCAGCCGTCGGCGATGCGGTGGGCTGTCGACGCATCGATGATTTTTGGGGCGCGTTGTCCCAGCGTTGCGGCGAGGGCGACGGCTTCCTTGGCGGCGTCATCGGGCAGGCACAGCACGACGGCATCCGCTTCGGCCATTAAGGCAGTGCGGGCACTTGGATCCTTGCGTTGTTCAGGCGCAATCGACAGCAGGGCGATATCGGGATCGACGGCAAGCCGCTCGCGGATCTGCAAGCCCGTCGTACCGGCCTCCCCGTCGATGAAGACGACGGGGGACTGGCCAGCTTTCCATTTGGCACTCACGGCGATGACCGCTCCCTCCGCCTCACCAGCCAAACAACATGCCAAGCCGGTGCAGGACGCCTTGAAAGATCGTCTCAGAGCATCCGAAGCCGTAGGCCGCACATACAATCTTATGGCTATCTCGATAAATCATGTCGAGAGCTACGTAGAGGATAATCGCCAAGCCAATCCACGCGATCCAAGGGTAACGGTGGAGGAGCTTGGCGATGTAGGTGGAGGCGACGGCCATCAGGATGATCGCAATCGCCAGACCGATCACCAGCACCTCGACCGACTCTCCCGCCGCGCCGGCAACCGCGAGCACGTTGTCGAGCGACATCGACAGATCGGCGAGAATGATCGTCCAGAACGCGGACCAGAATGGCACCTCGTGACCCGTCACGGTCTGAGATGCCAACTCCCCCTCGATAGCCTGAATGGAATGCTCCTCGCCGTCCACGATCTGGCGATACATTTTCCAGCACACGAACAGCAGCAGCAGGCCGCCCGCGAGGGTGAGCCCAATGATCTGCAGCATTTGTTGAGCGACCGCCGAGAAGAGAATGCGAAGGACCACGGCCCCCGTGATGCCCCAGAAGATGACCTTGGCGCGGATCGAGGGATGAACCTTGGACGCAGCCATGCCGACGACGATCGCGTTATCGCCGGCGAGCGTGAGGTCAATGATGAGCACGTTGATGAGGCCGACGTAGTGTTCGGCGAGCCACTGGAACATGGATGTCCATCCGTGAAGCGGCCTGAGGGGGCGGTCAGCCGGGTTGATCTGGCCGCGCGGAGATCAACACTAGTTTGGCCGGCAACACAACGGCCCGTCGGGGACGGGCCGTTGCTGAAGGAAAGAAGCTGTTTGTCTGATGCGCGCCAGTGACGTCTATCCGATCAGCGCTTGGAGAACTGGAAGCTGCGGCGTGCTTTGGCCCGGCCATACTTCTTGCGTTCCACCGTGCGGCTGTCGCGCGTGAGGAACCCGCCCTTTTTCAAAACGCTGCGCAACTCGGGTTCGAAATAGGTCAGCGCTCGAGAGATACCGTGACGCACGGCGCCGGCCTGGCCGGACAGGCCGCCGCCGGTGACGGTGACGCGAATGTCGTACTGGCTCGAACGGTTCGCGGCATGCAGCGGCTGCTGAAGCAGCATCTGCAGCACGGGGCGGGCGAAGTAGGCTTTGAAGTCCTTGTCGTTGACTGTGATCACGCCCTTGCCCGGCTTGATCCAGACGCGAGCGACGGCATCCTTGCGCTTGCCAGTGGCGTAAGCGCGGCCGTGTTTGTCCAGTTTTTGCACGTGAACCGGGGCGGCGTTTGCTGCGGGGCTTGCGATCGCGCTGAGATCACTCAGGGTCTTGGTTTCGGTGGCCATTGTCTCAGACCCTCACATTTTTACGATTGAGCTTTGCGACATCGAGCTTTGCCGGGTTCTGGGCCTGATGGGGGTGCTCGGCGCCCTTGTAGATGCGCAGGTTGCGCATCAACTGACGCTGGAGCGGGCCCCGCTTCAGCATGCGCTCGACGGCTTTTTCGATCACGCGCTCGGGGAATTTTCCCTCGAGCAGCCGCTTGGGCGTGGTCGCCTTGATGCCGCCTGGATAGCCGGTGTGGCGGTAATAAACTTTGTCTTCCGTCTTGTTGCCGGTGAAGACGACTTTTTCGGCATTGACGACGATGACATTGTCCCCGCAATCGACGTGGGGCGTGTAAATCGGGCGATGCTTGCCTTTGAGACGGGTTGCGATCAGAGCTGCAAGGCGACCGACGACGAGACCTTCGGCGTCAATCACGATCCAGTTCTTGTCCACCTCGGCCGTCTTGGCGACGAAGGTCTTCATGGGGAGTTGCCCTTAAGTTTGCGAAGGACGCAGAGGTTGTCTGCAGCCGGTGGAGCCGATTACGCGTCAGCTTGGCGGGACGCAGACATGGCGCAGGGATGTGCGCCACGAAGCGGTTGATCCGATACACGGCATATACCCACCGGTCAAGAGTTTTGATTGGATAAAAACAGCGAGAATTCAATAAGATAGATGCATTGGTAATATATTACCCTAAATCGGTATTATTTTACCTCATCAAAAATTGCAAGGAATGCGCATGCGGGGTTCCCGTTGCATCGACACAATCCAGCGCGAGACTCCGCTCCAAACCATGCGGCGGATCAGATAGACTGACAGCGCTCAGTGGTGGGGATTGGTCCGAGAGGGGATGCGATGCCGATGGCGAACAAGACGAATGACGCTCCGACGCCCGTGAAGGGCCGCCGCAGTCGCGCCCCCAGGGCGCTCGTGATCGCGGCGGCGTCCGTTCTGGTATTTGCGTCGTTGGCCGGTCCACAAGTGGCGAGGTCCCAGGAGTTCGAGGAACTGCGGCAGATCGAGCTCACGGACCAGCACGTCAAAGGCTTCATTGACGCGCAAAAGGATCTTCAGCCGCTCTCGAGCAAGCTGCTTGAAGGTGGTGAAAAGCCGGATGACTCGCTCATCGCGCAGTTGGAAACGATTGCCAAGAAGCACGGCTTCAAGAGCTTTCTCGAGATGGAGGAGGTCGGGGCCAATATCTCTATTGTGCTCGATGGACTCGACCGTAAGACCGGTGTCTATACCGATCCGATCGAGCGCATGAAGATCGAACTGCAGCACATTGAGGCCGACACGTCGATTGGTGAGGAAGACAAAAAGCTCGTCGTCGAAGATCTCAAGGAAGAGATCGCAGCTGCCAAGCCCCTCAAGTACCCCGGCAACGTGGACATCGTGAAAAAGTACCAGAACGAACTTGAAACCCTCGTAGCAGACGGCACGGGGGAAAGCACGCCTGCAGAGGCCACGACCGGCGGCGGTGGCAGCGAGCCTCAGCCCGAGCCAGCACCATGACCGTGTCCGCACAGCACGGCTCTTCGCCGTTCAGCCTCACCGATCGGACGCAAGACGACACCCCCGTCGTGCGCATCGAGCGGATTGCGGATGGTGTCGCGACGCTCGTGCTCAATCGGCCGCGACAGCGCAATGCGCTTTCCATCGCCATGATGGGAGCACTGCAAACTGCGTTTGCCGACGTGCGATCCGATCCGGCGGTTCGGGCCGTCGTGTTGGCGGCCGAGGGTCCCTCGTTTTGTGCCGGACATGACCTCAAAGAAATGACGGCGCACCGCAGCGATGATGATGGCGGACGGGCCTTCTTCTCCGAGACGATGACGCGATGTGCGGCGCTCATGCAGACAATCATCGCCCTGCCGAAGCCCGTAATCGCCGCCGTCAACGGCACGGCCACGGCCGCCGGCTGCCAGCTCGTGGCCACGTGCGATCTTGCCGTCGCCGCAAAAGATTCGCAGTTTTGTACGCCGGGTGTCGATATCGGGTTGTTCTGTTCCACGCCGATGGTCGCGCTCTCGCGCAATTTACCGCGCAAGCGGGCAATGGAGATGCTGCTGTTAGGTGACATGATCAGCGCGCAACAGGCCGCCGACTTCGGCCTCGTCAATCGGGTGGTGCCGCCCGAGCGCCTTCTCGAGGAGGCGCTCGCGCTCGCAAACCGCATCGCTGCGAAATCCGCACGAACCATCGCCATCGGCAAAGCCGCATTTTACCGTCAGATCGAGGCGCCCCTTGCCGCGGCTTATGGGGACGCGGCGCGGGTCATGGTCGAAAATCTCCTCGACGCCGACGCGAAGGAAGGCATCACTGCGTTCCTTGAGAAGCGCCAGCCGGTATGGGGGAAATCCTGACGTGGCGCGCGGTACCGTTTTGCGCCGCATCTCGGCACATGAGTTTTCCTGGCAGCGAGACGTCCAGCAGCAGCAAACGGGTACGCACAGCATGAATTTCGAGAATCCGGATGACCGAGTTCTGGCGGCCCTCTTGAGATCGGCTCGCGCGTTTGCTGTGGTCGGGGCCTCCGCTCGCCCCGATCGCCCGAGCTATGTGGTCATGCAGCGTCTGCAACAGCGCGGTTACCGGGTCATCCCCGTCAATCCAGGTCAGGCGGGAGGCACAATCCTGGGCGAGATGGTCTATGCCTCGCTGCGGGAGATCCCGGATCCCGTCGATGTGGTCGATGTTTTCCGCTCTTCCGACGCCGCGCTTGCAGTGGCGCATGAAGCGATCGCAGAAAAGGACCGGCTGGGCATCAAGGCGATCTGGATGCAGATCGGTGTCGTCAATGAGGAGGCGGCGGAGGCCGCGCTCGCCGCGGGCCTTGAAGTGGTCATGGACCGCTGTCCCAAGATCGAGTTGGATCGCCTCGACGTGGCGCGTTAACGCACGCCGCGATCCGATCTCGCGCGAGACGCCGTCGGGGCTCATTCTTGGCGCTTGCCGAGTGACTGCAAAGTGCGCAACAAAGAGGCATGGTGCAGGTCACTGGCGGGTCGGGTCCGATGCTATGGGCACGCAGCTGGCAGGCTCTGCGAGCGCGCCGCTGACGCAGATAGCATTCGAAGCCTTGGGCCTTAGCACCTCCGACGCGAAGGACAGAACATGGTGGTTCACGATGCCAAGCCTCTACAGTCCCGTATCGATTGGTCGGCGCAAACTCTGTTGCCGATCGATCTGGATGGGGCCGAGGTGACGTTGGAGGCGCATGCCTTCCAAGGGCAGGAACCAGACACCCAAGCCGTTGCGTTAGTGCATCGGACTGAAGGCGCTGGTGGTGGGATTGCGCCCGTGGTGCGGCTTCACTCGGGCTGCGTGACGGGCGACGTTTTTCACTCGTTGCGCTGCGATTGTCATGCGCAACTGCAGGCTGCGCTGCGCCGCATCGCGTCTGAGCCAATGGGTGTGCTCGTGTATCTGCCCTATCAAGAAGGGCGCGGCATCGGGCTCTTCCGCAAAATTCGTGCGTACGCCCTGCAAGATCGCGGCCTCGACACGGTCGATGCCAACCTTCAGCAGGGAGCCCCGATCGATGCGCGCGACTATGCGTTTGCTGCCGACATTCTGCACGCCCTCGACATCACCCGCGTGCGCCTGATGACGAACAACCCCGCCAAGGTGGAGGCGCTCAAGGCGGCCGGCGTCGAAGTTGTCGAACGCATCCCGCTCGTTGTGGAGCCGGGTGATCATAACCGCGCCTATCTGGACACCAAACGCCGGCGCATGGCCCACGAACTCTAGGGCACTGCGTCCGCACGTGTTCGCGCTCAACCGCGAGCAACTAGAGGATGAACTTCGACAGATCCGTGTTCCGGGCCAGATCGTGAATGCGCGCCCGCACGTAGGCGGCGTCGATGCGAACAGTTTCACCACCGCGATCGGAGGCATCGAACGAAATCTCGTCGAGCACCCGCTCCATGACTGTCTGCAAGCGCCGCGCGCCGATGTTCTCGACCGTCTCGTTGACGAGCACGGCGGTATCAGCCAGCGCGTCGATGGCATCGTCGGTGAATTCGAGCGTCACGCCTTCGGTGGCCAGCAAAGCCACATACTGCTTGATGAGGCTCGCCTCGGGCTCCGTAAGGATGCGGCGAAAGTCCTCTCGCGTCAGTGGTTTTAATTCGACGCGGATTGGCAGGCGACCTTGCAGCTCCGGTAATAGATCGGAGGGCTTGGCGACGTGGAAGGCGCCAGAAGCAATGAAGAGCACGTGATCCGTCTTAACCGGGCCGTACTTTGTTGCAACCGTCGTGCCTTCGATCAAGGGAAGGAGGTCGCGCTGTACGCCTTCGCGGCTGACATCGACGCCCGATCGCGCCCCCTCTCCGCGCGAACAGATCTTGTCGATCTCATCGAGAAATACGATCCCGCTGTTCTCGACCGCCTTGATTGCTTCGGC
>JAKALI010000134.1 GCA_021813195.1 Pseudomonadota bacterium | reverse complement strand
ACGTGCTCGTTTGGGGCGCCGCCGGTGGTCTTGGCGCGTTCGCCGTCCAGTTGTGCGCCACGACGGGCGCTAATGCAATCGGCGTAATTTCAGATGACGAGAAACGCGATTTCGTCATGCAGCTCGGCGCGAAAGGCGTTATCAACCGCAAGAACTTCAACTGCTGGGGACAGCTGCCGAAGGTTGGCACGGCCGAGTACAACGCGTGGCTCAAAGAGATGCGCAATTTCGGCAAGGCGATCTGGGATATTACGGGCAAAGGCGTCAACGTCGATTGCGTGTTCGAGCATCCGGGTGAGACGACGTTCCCCGTCTCAGTGCAGGTTGTGAAACGCGGCGGCATGGTGGTCATCTGCGCTGGCACGACCGGCTATAACTTGACGATGGATGCCCGCTATCTCTGGATGCATCAAAAGCGCGTTCAAGGCAGCCACTTCGCCAACCTTGCCCAGGCCTCGCAAGCCAACAAGCTGGTCATCGAGCGGCGCATTGATCCCTGCATGTCGGAGGTATTTTCCTGGGCGCACATCCCTAAGGCGCACATGGTCATGATGCGCAATGAGCACAAGCCGGGCAACATGGCTGTGCTGGTGTCGGCGCCGACGACGGGTCTGCGCACGCTTGAGGACGTGATCGAGGCTGGCCAGAGCCGCCGGTCGTGACGCGTTCGTGCCACCGATGAGCCGGGCGCGGCCGTCCGGCTTGCAGCGGCGAAACTAGCCGAACATCGACAGGGTGGCGCTCCGCGCCGCCCTGTTTTTGTATTGCGTATTGCGGCCGTGGGGCTGCTGCGAGTCGCCGGCGAATACCTCGAGGGGGCCGGGTCGAAAGTCACGTCAGTTGGCCTGTAAGCCGGGTTCTGTCTGGAGTTACCTCCGCGACGGCCATTCATCTGGGACGCCCATTGCTGAGCGCCTCGAGCAACCAACCCGGACGGCGAGCCTGGAAACGGGCTTCGAGGCCAGGTCACCCCGCCTCAGGCCATCCCTATTTGGTCTTGCACCGGATGGGGTTTGCCCTGCCAGCACCGTTACCGGAGCTGCGGTGCGCTCTTACCGCACCGTTTCACCCTTACCCGGTCGGTCGAAGCCGCAACGGGCGGTCTCATCTCTGTGGCACTTTCCCTGGGGTCGCCCCCGGCGGCCGTTAACCGCCATCCTGTTTCCATGGTGCCCGGACTTTCCTCCACCGGACCCGGCTGGGGCCATAACGCCCCGTCCCGCGTTTCACCGGCAGCGGCCGTCCGGCCAACTGACCCACCCAATAAGGGGGCGCGGCTCCCGTCCGTCAAGTCTGGAATGCCGACGTCGGGGATGACTGGCGGTTCAACTGGGAACGCGGGTGAGGTTCGTCACCTGATGCACGGGCCGATAGCGCCGCGTACTGATCGTGATACGTTCGCCAATGAGCGGCTGCGGTTGGCCTTGGACAACAAAGATCACCGACAATCCGCTATCGGTGACGAGTTCGCCGAACGCTCCGCTCCAGGAGCGTACCACGCCGGTGAAGACCTGGGTTCCCGGCTCGAAGAGTTCGAGGTCCCCCATGTGCCGCTACTCCGATGTGTCCCTCACGCCGCGCACAACGCTCTGCGCAACGGGCGCATCATAACGCCATTCCAAGAATTTGGGACGGCCGTGTGCGGTCCTGCGGGCTTCGACCAACGGCGAAGGCGCTCCGTCTATTCCCACTCGATGGTGCCGGGCGGTTTGGAGGTTACGTCGTAGACCACTCGATTGACACCCTTCACCTCGTTGATGATCCGCGTTGCAACGCGGCTCAAGAAGCCCATGTCGAAGGGGAAGAAATCGGCTGTCATCCCATCGACGGAGGTGACGGCGCGTAAGCCCAGGACGTGATCGTAAGTGCGCCCGTCCCCCATGACACCCACGGAGCGCACGGGAAGCAAAACGGCAAAGGCCTGCCAAATGGCATCATAGAGCCCGGCACTGCGGATCTCGTCGAGATAGATCGCATCCGCTTTGCGCAAAATGTCGAGTTTTTGCGCCGATACCGCTCCGGGAATGCGGATCGCAAGACCCGGACCGGGGAAAGGATGCCGACGAACGAAGGCTTCGGGCAGTCCCAGCTCCCGGCCCAAGGCGCGAACCTCGTCCTTGAACAATTCGCGCAAGGGCTCAACGAGTTTCAGGTTCATGCGTTCAGGTAGGCCGCCGACGTTGTGATGGGACTTGATTGTAACGGACGGACCACCCGTGAATGACACGCTCTCGATGACATCGGGGTAGAGCGTGCCCTGAGCGAGAAACTCCGCGCCACCGATTTTCTTTGCCTCGGCCTCGAACACGTCAATGAATAGCCGACCAATGGTCTTGCGCTTGTCTTCTGGATCGCTGACGCCGGTAAGCGCATCGAGAAATAGTTTGGATGCATCCACGTGGACGAGCGGGATATTGTAATGGTCGCGAAAGAGTCCCACGACTTCTTGCGCTTCGTTGAGACGCATGAGGCCGTGATCCACGAACACACACGTGAGCTGCTCGCCGATCGCCTCGTGGATGAGAACAGCAGCGACGGCGCTGTCGACGCCGCCGGACAAGCCGCAAATGACCCGGCCGCCGCCGACTTGCGCTCTAATCTTGGCGATCATTTCGCGCCGATAGGCGGCCATGGTCCAATCGGACTTCAGGCCCGCGACGTGATGTAGGAAGTTTGCGATCAGCTTGGCGCCGTCGGGCGTGTGAACGACTTCCGGGTGGAACTGCACACCAAAGTAGCGTCGCGCTTCGTTTGCGATCGCGGCGAAAGGCGCGTTGTCACTGGTCGCGATGACTTTGAAGCCGTGTGGCAAACGCACGACGCGATCGCCGTGGCTCATCCAGACCTGATGGCGCTCGCCCGTCTGCCAGACGCCGTCGAAGAGCGCGCTCGACTCCCGAACATCGAGCATGGCGCGCCCGAATTCGCGATGATGTCCGCTTTCAACCTTGCCCCCCAGCTGTTCGGCCATGGTCTGCTGGCCGTAGCAGATGCCAAGGACGGGAACGCCGGAGGTGAACACCGACTCGGGTGCCTGCGGGCTTCCCGTTTCCGTGACAGACGCGGGACCACCGGAGAGAATGACGGCCTTTGGGCCAAGGCGTTCGAAGGCGGCTTCAGCATTCTGAAACGGGTGGATCTCGCAATAGACCCCCGCCTCGCGAACCCGACGCGCGATGAGCTGCGTCACTTGGCTGCCAAAGTCGATGATGAGGACGGTGTCGGTCATGTCATGGGTTGGTTATATGATCTCGTGGCGCGGGATGATCGAACTCGGCGTGTCGACCGAGCTCTCTGCGGTGTGCTGGATGGGTCGGGGTAGATCATCGAGAACCCACAGCGTCAAGTCATATGGCCGTCCCGGGTCGCGGTTGTTCCTGGATCGCGTGGGCGAAGTATGTCACCGTGGAAACGAACGCGACGAAATGCGCGGGCAGATGAACGGGTCAAGACGCCAGGTTGCTTGGGTCGCAGACCGCGCAAGGGGGTGTGCAGTTGGTCGCGGAAATCAACGTCGGGACCGTCTTCATCGCCGCCATGATCACGGCGGTCGCGACCGGACTTGGCGCGCTCCCGTTTCTTGTCTCTCGGCGATACGACGCCCGTCATGTTTCTTTCGCCAATGCGCTGGCCGCCGGACTGATGCTGGCAGCCACCTTCGGTCTCATAACGGAGGGCATTGGGCTCAATGCGGCGCGCCTGCTCTTTGGTGTGCTCCTCGGTCTCATGGGCATTGTGCTGGCGAAGCGATGGTTCGATGGGCGCGAACATCTCGAGGTGGCTCAATTGAAGGGGCTCGATGCAAGGAAGGCCGCGCTCATCATCGCCGTGATGACGGCCCACTCGTTCGCCGAAGGGGTGGGCGTCGGCGTCGCTTTCGGAGGCACAGGTGAGCTAGCAACCTTCGTCACCGCCGCGATCGCAATTCACAACATCCCCGAGGGGCTGGCGATCAGTCTCGTGCTCGTACCGCGCGGCACGCCCATATGGCAGGCGGCCTTGTGGAGCATCTTTTCGAGCCTGCCGCAGCCCATCATGGCCGTGCCGTCGTATCTCGCCGTTACGTCCTTCGAGCCGTTGCTGCCGATCGGGCTTGGATTTGCTGCGGGTGCGATGATGTGGATGGTTTTTTCCGAGATTTTGCCAGACGCCAACCGCAATGCGAGCCCCAGTGCCGTCGGGATCCTCGTGACGCTGTCGTTTGCCGCGATGATCGCGTTTCAGTTCATCCTGCTGAAGGATTGAGTCGCCAGATCACAAAATTGAGCGCACCGGCATAGCTTACCCACACGAGGTAGGGCAGAAACAGATAGGCCGCCGTGCGGTCGATCGGCCAAGCCAGGGCGATGAAGGCAACGATGGAGATCCACATCAGGATCAGATCGACGAGCGCCCAGCCGATCTGCCTCTCCCCGAACATGATCCACGACCACGCCGCGTTGAGGATGAGACCAACGGCCCAAACGGCGAGCGTTAAACCAAATCCTTCCGCCTCCCACACGCGCCACCCTGCAATGGCGATCATAGCGTAGAGAATTGTCCAGGCGATTGGAAAAAGCCAATTCGGCGGTGTCCACGAGGGCCGAACGAGGCTCTCATACCATGCGCCGGGGCTGAACATTGCTCCCGTCGAGGCTGCGGCAATCACGAGGGCGAAGAAGGCACCAAGCGTGAGATAAGTTGCCATGGTCACGGATCTGCACTCCATTTGCTCGTGCTGGCCTGCTGGGATCACCGCGTCACACATCGGTATGTCAGAGGCGCGACGCAAGATCGGATCCGCGCACATCACGTTACGTATCTGTCATGACGATTCCGCGCCGAGCGTACTGGGGGCGACTGGCGGCGCGTCGAGACCCGCGCCAAACCCTGACCGGATGGCTGTCGTCAGCCGCAGAGGTTTGCCTGACACAGCCACGAGCACGACGGTGACGTCGGCTTCAAATACCGCCCGCCCATCTTTCTTGATGGATTGCTGCAACGTCACGCTCGCCCCGCCGAGAGCCTTCACACGGGTTTCCACGATGAGCACGTCGTCCATGCGGGCAGGCCGCAGGAATTCGCAGGCCATGCGGCGCACCACGAACGCGGCGGGTTCCTGGTTGTCCGTGCCGTCGATGAGACGGCGGGCATCGGTGCCGAGATGGCGCAGGAAATCCGTGCGCCCGCGCTCGCACCAGCGAATGAACGAGGCGTGATAGGCGACGCCGCCGGCGTCTGTGTCCTCGAAGTAGACGCGGACGGGAAGGACGTGCAACCGCCCTGTTGCATCGTCGATGAGCCGGCCTGCGAGATCGGGCCAGTGGGGCGGTGCGACGGGAATGTCGTCCGATGGAAACGTCGTTTTGGAACTCATGGGCCCCCGTTTGGCATGGCGTTGGCGTTCGACGCAAGCCCGCGACGCTAGCACCCTGGCAGCGCAAGGGAGCCGTCAACTGGACGCATCTCAGGCTGCAATGTCGACCACGACGATCTCGGGCGGGACACCGAAACGGACGGGTAGAATGGAACAGCCCAGTCCACCCGAAACGATGAGGCTGCGTCCCTCTTCGACGATATGGCCGTAGGCGTAACGGTTGCCGTAGGAGGACGGCACGATCGGCGAGTAACCAAAGAGACGCACCTGCCCGCCGTGGGTGTGTCCCGAAAGGGTGAGGGCCACTCGATGAGGAACGCTGGGAAAGATGTCGGGCTCATGAGCGAGCAGGATGACAGGTTCCTCCCCGTTGACCCGCTCCAGTGTGCCGCCAAGATCGTCGACGCCTTGAAACAGCATTCGCCGTCCGTCGCGGCCGGTGATGAACGCGATCTGATCGCCGAGACCTGCCAGCCAAAAGGGCTGTGCGGCCTTCGTCAGTCGCACAGCGTCGTTTTCATAGACGGGGATGCCCGCATCTTCCAGCGCCCGGCGGCTAGCGGTTGGACCTTTGCGATCGCGCTGGGCGATCTCATCGTCCCACCAGTCATGATTGCCAAGTACCGCGTGGACTCCGAGCGGGGCTTTGAGTTGCCCAATAAGCGGCGCCCATTCGCGCGGCAGGACGCGCCGAGTTTGCCAGTCGTGGCTGGCGGCGTAATCCCCCAGCAGCAAGATCGCATCGGCAGCGAGGGCATTGGTTGCCGCCACGATCTCTTCGATGCGGGCGGGCGGCATGACGGGTTCGCTGGCATGCAGGTCAGCCACGACGGCCAGCTTCAACGAGAATCCGGTTGGCCAGTTCGGCGGCGAGACGACATAGCGTTTCACGTTCAACCGGTAACGCGGCTCGATGCCGAAGGCATACCCTGCAAGGCCGAGGCCACCGACCGTTGCACCAGCCAAGCCTCTCAGCAATGCGCGCCGGCTGATCATGTTGCGTTACCCTGGGGGGATGGAGACGTGCAATCTTTTTGCACCTTGCGCCGCAAGCCGCGCTTTTGTTTGTCGCTGAGTGGCCTCCAGAATCGGGCTTTCTTGCGGCCCTACCAAGCCCGGCCGGAAAAAGACAGCCGCGCCGGCGTAAGAGCGCGGCACGGCTGGTTCGTGCAAACGACGGGTGATTACTTGCTCGGCGTGATCTTATGGATTTTGCCCTCGTCGACCGCCGCGTAAAGGCTGCCATCGGGACCTTGGACCACGGAGCGGAAGCGGCCCTTCTCCATTGGCACCGGCATCTCGATCACTTCGCCGACCGACACGCCATCGTCCTTGAGTTCGATGAGATCGATGCGCGAGCCCGGCGGCGTGTCGCCGAAGCCAATGCCCATAACGCCGACGGCGAGACGGCCGTTCCACGCGCCCCACTGGTCACCTTTGAGGAACACGGCGCTCGATGTGCCTTGCGAGAGACCATTGTTGGTCCACGCCGGCTTCATGGCATCCGGGTACGTTGCAAGATCCGTCATCGGCATGAATTTCGCACGCTCTTTCGGGTCCATGCCTTCCATCTGGTTGGGTGAGTAGCCGCAGTACTTATCCGGGCAGTCGCCGCGGCCGGCCATGTTCGGGCGCGGATCCCAACCGCCGTTGCCACCATTCTTGAGCACGGTGATTTCGTCATTGTGCCAGGGGCCATGCTCGGCGACGACGGGCGTGCCGTCGCTGGGACGGAAGTCGATGCCCTGGACGTTGCGGTGGCCGTAGGTGTAGATGCGCGGATCGAAGCCCTCCGGCGGCTTGTTGCCTGGCGCGGCCTTGCCATCGCGATCGATGCGCAACACCTTGCCACCGAGGAGCTTCGGTGACTGGGGAACCTCGCCGTTGTGTGTATCGCCCGTGGTCAAATAAAGGAAGCCGTCTGGCCCGAAGCGGACACGTCCCCCGTTATGCGCACCCGGCCCGCCGAAGGGATGATCGGTGGCCTTAGGCTTGTAGGGAACGTCATCGACGATGTCGGTTCGATCGGACACGGTACTGAGATCCTCGCTGACCTTGAGCCGCATCAATCGATTCGTACCTGGCGCCGTCTTGCTCGAAGTCGAATAGACGTAGATCTGGCGATTGGTGTTGAAGTCAGGATCGACGGCGACGCCCATCATCCCAGCTTGGCCTTCGCAGAAGAGATCATCGTTGGTGCTGGCGTAACCCGACGAGCCTTTCATCCCGAGCACTTTCTTGACGTCACCCGAGGGCAGCCGGACGGAAAGTCCCCGGCATTTCTCGGTGAAGAACATGGTGCCATCGGGCAGGAAGGCCATGTCCCAGGGGTTATCCAGCCCGCTCAAGACGGTTTCGTGCGTCAGTTTCGGTGCGGCGGCGTGGGCTTCAAATGGCGCGATCACATGCAGCGATGCGGCGCAGGCCGCAGCGGTGCACAGGGGCATCATCAAATATCGCATCGACGCGTATCCTCCTTATGTTGTTGCGGGGGAAATCGCCCTTTATCGCCGGGCGGCAGATAGCTGTTCTTGATGCGAGGGCGCGCTCGCTGAGATGCAGCCTCTCGCGGCTGAAATGGTATGTTATTACATACTAAACAAGAGTACCCGTTCCCGATCACGGGTATTTGAACAAGCGCGAAATCTCGGGCTACAGTAACGCCGCCTGGCGCCTCGCGCAGTCGAGCGCAGAAGCGTTGGCCAGCTGGCCCATTCGGGAATGAAGCGTTGACGGGAGATGAGCACGCAAACCCACGAGCGCACTCACGCGTCGTCGTCGGAGGTGTCGTCGAACGGCAATTCGGGTGAGGACGCGCGGGAAGGGCCGGTGAGGCCGAGATGCCGAAAGGCACGCAGTGTCAGCACGCGCCCACGTGGTGTGCGGCCGATGAAGCCTTGCTGGAGCAGATAGGGTTCAACGATTTCTTCCAAGGCATCGCGCGGCTCAGAGAGGGCGGCCGCGAGCGTCTCGATGCCGACGGGGCCACCTTCATAGTTTTTGGCAATACACGTCAAGTATCGGTGATCGAGCGCGTCGAGACCTTCGCTATCCACTTCCAGCGCCCGCAGAGCGGTATCCGCAATGCCCGCATCGATCGTTGCCACACCAGCCACGGCGGCGAAGTCGCGCACCCGCCGCAGCAGTCGTCCCGCAATGCGCGGTGTGCCGCGTGCGCGTCGAGCAATCTCGTGGGCGCCGTCGGGGCGCATGGGTGCTCCCAGAACACGCGCGCCGCGCTGGACCACCAGTTCCAATTCCTCGACCGTGTAGAAGTTCAGCCGCACAGGTATGCCAAAGCGGTCGCGCAAGGGCGTCGTCAGCAGCCCGGCGCGTGTCGTGGCACCAACGAGCGTGAATTTTGCCAGATCAATCTGCACTGAACGTGCCGCCGGACCTTCACCGATGATGAGGTCGAGTTTGTAATCCTCCATCGCCGGATAAAGGATTTCTTCCACCGCGGGATTGAGACGATGGATCTCGTCGATGAACAGGACGTCGCGATCCTCAAGATTGGTCAGGAGTGCGGCGAGATCCCCGGCTTTGGAGATGACGGGACCTGAAGTCGCCCGAAAGCCAACGCCCAGTTC
>JAKALI010000133.1 GCA_021813195.1 Pseudomonadota bacterium | reverse complement strand
ATCTATCTCGTACAAAGGCGTGGTGCGACGGAAAGCGAGCCCGATGGCGCTCGCAACACACTTTCCGAGAGCGAGCGTAACATTGTTGATAATCGGGATTTGATCCGCTCGGAATTTGTGGGTCCCGACGTTTCCGAAGTCTTCCGCAGAGAGTTTGTCGAGTTCCTGCTCAAGTGTTGTTCGGTTGCAACCCTCACGATGGAGGATCACGAAGAGGCGTGGAACTTCATCGCAACCGAACAAGAAACGGGCATGCGATTCTCTTTGGCCGACGAAGCCAAGGCGACGCTGTTGTCGGCCATGGATAAGTCGGACCGACCGGCTGGCGCCCGCCTGTGGGAAGCCGCCGAAGCGCTCCTCAATCCAACCGATACGTATCGCCTCTTGAGCCACATTGGCGCGATCGAGTGGCGAGCCCGAGCGCATCACGGCCGACGTATCGAACTGGAGCTCATTCGGGAAAAATCCATTGAGACCCAAGGGCTGCAGTTCCTTTGCGATCAATTCGTCCCCTTCGCGCAAATGCTACATGACATCCGCCACGGCAAAATCGGAGCGGACGATAACGATAGGGCAGCCATTGCACAGCGCATCGAATTCCTGTCGTGGATCGATCGCGACTGCCATCCAGACAACTGGGTTCCAGCCGTCCTGAAATGGATTCAGGTGCGAGGCCGAACGGCGCCTGATACCTATGCGTTCATGTTCGGCCTCGAACGGCTCGTCTGGCTGATGCAGCTCGCCGCCGTGGATCCCGGTGTGCAGGAGACGCGCTTGCTCGATCTGCTCTCCGAGATCGACAGCAGCGCGGCACCTGAAGAGTTCTCCCGACTGAGAATTGAACCCAAACTGCGCGAGGCGGCCATCAAACGGCTTGCCGGAAAGAATTTCGGCGCGTTGAATTCCATCTCACCCCACGTGCTGCGTAAGCTGAGCATCCTGAGCGGATCTGATCCGGGGCCCAAAAAGCAACACGAGGCGACGTTCGAGCACGTGCTGCCGAAGGGAACTCGTATTCATCCATCCTGGCGGCGCGCGTTCCCGAAACCCGAATTCGCAAGAGACTACTGCCAGCGTCTCGGCAACATCGTGCTCTTGTCTGGAGAGGACAACAACCGGGCCGACTCCATGTCGTGGGAAGACAAGCGTGTTTACCTCGCGCGCTCTCAGTTCGTGCTCGCCCGCGAAGCCTGCGTCGAACCCGAGTGGACACCCGCCACGATCGATCGGCGTACGAAAATGCTCATCAACCGCCTTCTCAAAGACTGGAAGCTCGAGCCGATTGAAACCCTTCCCTGAGATCCAGCCGATCGCCCATGCTGCTCGCCGCAGATGATCAGCCGCGTCAGGCTCGCGCTACCGCCGTCATAAGGCGCGTTTCAGCCGACCAAGGCGCGGGCTAGGCCGCCTTGCCGATCTCTCCCGCAAGGGCTTTGGCGATGAGTTCGCGCGTCTCGGCGATGCCATAGAGCGCCACGAACGACCCAAACCGCGGCCCCTTGCTCTCACCAAGCAGTACTTCGTAAATGGCGCTGAACCAAGCATTCGAGACCCCGGGACGCTCGGGCGTGGCGCCTTTAGCGGTGAAGTCCTGGTAGCGGGGCACAGACCGGCCCACATCGTAGACGATGGCTTGCAACTCTTCGGCACTCGCATCGGGCTTTGCGCGGCCGAGGGCCTCCGAAAGGGCCGCCAAAGCGGCCCGCTCGACTTCGTCGGGCTTGCGATAGACCTTCTTGGGCAGATCGTAGTCGCGGTAATAGCGGATCGCGTATCCGGCCAGTTCGTCAAGAAGCGGATAGCGCTCAGGCGTCGCGTCAGGCAGGTGGCGGCCGATATAGCCCCACAGCACTTCTTTGGTCTGGGCGTTGGACGCGGCGACAAGATTTTTCAAAAGGGCGAACGTGACGGGCAGTTCGATCGTGGGCGGTTCGCCCGCGTGGATGTGCCAGACCGGATTATCAAGCTGGGACTTTGGGTCCTGACGCGGATAGGCGGCGAGCAATTGCAGATATTCGTCGACCGCCCGCGGGATGACCTCCGCGTAGAGCTTCTTGGCGGACTTTGGCTTCTGGAACATGAACAAGGCGAGACTTTCGGGCGTGGCATAGGTAAGCCACTGCTCGATGGTCAGGCCATTGCCCCGCGACTTAGAAATCTTC
Organism: Pseudomonadota bacterium; assembly: GCA_021813195.1. The sequence continues at coordinate 6,820 of JAKALI010000133.1, read as the reverse complement.
TCGCCGTTCTCGTCGAGAAACAGTTCATAATTGAAGCCCTCCGGCGGCGTACCACCCAGCACCTTGCAAATGCGCGTGGCAAGCGCCACGCTGTCGATGAGATCCTTACCCGCCATTTCGTAGTCGATGCCGAGCGCCGTCCAGCGCAACGCCCAGTCCGCCTTCCACTGGCACTTGACTTTGCCGCCCGTGACCTCCGTTTCGACCTTCTCGCCTGTCTCCGGATCGGCGTAGACGATCGTACCTTTGTTTGGGTTGCGCTCGAGTAGCGGCACCTGGAGCACCTTCCCGGTGCGCGGACAGATGGGGAGGAAGGGGGAGTAAGTCGCCCGACGCTCCGCCCCGAGCGTCGGCAGCATGATGTCCATGACCTCATCGTAGACGTGGAGCATTTTGATCAGCGTCTCGTCGAACAGGCCCGACTGGTAGCACGCGGTGGCCGAATAGAATTCGTATTCGAAGCCGAAGCGGTCGAGAAAATCCCGCAGCATCGCGTTGTTGTGGTGCGCGAAACTCTCGAACTTGCCGAAGGGGTCGGGCACCTTGGTCAAGGGCTGTTCGAGATATCGCGCCAGCATCTCGCGATTGGGCACGTTGGTTGGGACCTTGCGCAGCCCGTCCATGTCGTCGGAAAAGGAGATGAGTCGTGTCTTGATGCGCCCCTGCGTCAGGGTCTCAAAGGCCCGGCGCACCATGCTTGTGCGCGCCACTTCGCCGAACGTGCCGATGTGCGGCAAACCGGAAGGCCCGTAACCCGTTTCAAACAAGACCGTTTTCTCAAGTCCCCCCGGGATCTTCTCAAGTCGTTGGATGAGGCGACGCGCCTCCTCGAAGGGCCAAGCGCGCGCGTCTGTCACCGCGGCGAGTTGTTCGGGCGTGGCGTGGAAGGTCATGGGCAGAAACGTCCGGCCGCTTCAGGGACGGATCTCCGGCTGAGGTTGCGAAGGCTGGCAAGCGGCCGACCCTATGCGGCCCGCATTGCGGCGTCAATTGCGCCGGCCGCGACCGGCCCGGATCGCCGAAGACGATGTGCGTTCGAGCCGAGTGGACAGAAAGACCCAGGCCGGCGGTTTTCGCGCCGCCAACTGCCGGGCCCGCTCCTCCGGCAGGCGGTAGCGATCCAGCGCGTGGGCCGCGGGCGCAGCGAGAGCGCGATAGCGCAAACCGGGCCGGTCAACAACCGCGATCGCGACCAGGGCTGCAATGTGGCGCCAGTCCTGCCAGCGATGAAATTGCGCAAGTCCGTCGGCGCCCATCACCCAAACAAATCGAGCATGGGGATGCCGTCGCCGTAAAACTGCGATGGTGCGGGCCGTATAGGCCGGTTCGCCCAACTCGGCCTCGAGCGCCGTGACGCGCATGCGCGGATGCGTGGCCAGTCGGCGAACAGCCTCCAAGCGGCTTCCAATCGGGGCTCTGGCGGCTGCATCCTTCAATGGATTGCCGGGCGTGACCATCCACCAGAGTTGGTCGAGACCGAGACGGCGAAGTGCGGTCTCGGCCACACGCATGTGGCCCACATGCGGCGGATTAAACGAGCCGCCGAACAGCCCGATCCGCCGACCGGCTGACGCATGCGGGGTTCGGACGCGGATCCCCCCGAATGCCCGGGTGCGCACGGCGCTGGTCAATGTGGCATCCTCGGTTGGTCGTGGCGGCCCGATAAAAAATCACGTAACGGTCATCTAGGCTGCAGTGCCGTCCGTGCGCAATCGGTTCCAGGTGTAATGGTCAAGCCGGTGGGGGATCACACCGCGACAGGCCGGCGAGAGCGGAAGCTGCGGCCGGCCTCCTCGATCATCATGTATTCGGAGATGTTTTCCATCGTGACGATGCCGACCACCCGATCGTCGTCGTCGACGACGCCGACGATCGGCTTGCGCCCCGTCTGCAGGATCGCAACCGCCTCCGACAGCGGTGCACGGCGATTGACGGTCGGCACCTCGCGCTCCATCACGTCCAGCACGGGCGTCTGCGGTCCCGTCGCCGACAAGGCGGCGATGATGCCGTCGCGTGTCAGCACACCGCGCAGCCGTAAGGCTCCATCCGTCACGGGGAATTCGTGCTGCGTCGTGGCGAGCAAGGCTTCGACGGCCTCGCCCACGGTCGCTGTCGTGTCGAGCCGCGCAAACTCGGTGATGGTCGCATGCCCCATGGCCGCCTGCTTGGTCGCCTCGCCTAACTCCACCGCATAGCTTTCGTGCGAAGCAGCCAGAAAGACGAACAGGGCGATGAAGATCAGCAACGGATTGCCGAACAACCCGAGAAAGCCAAGACCGAACGCCATCGCCTGACCGATGCGCGCGGCGATGCGTGTTGCAGTGGCCCTATTGAGGCGCATCGACAGCACCGCGCGCAACACTCTCCCGCCATCCATCGGAAAAGCCGGGATCATATTGAACAGGACGAGGAATACGTTGATGACGGCAAGTCGCGTCGTGAAATCGATGTTCTGTGTCTCGACGGCTTGAGCCAAGCGCTCTTGTGTGAGGCTGGCTCCGAAAAAGAGGAACAAGATTGCCGCGATCGCGACGTTCACTGCCGGCCCGGCAAGTGCAATCAGCAGCTCCTGAGAGGGCTTCTCAGGCATCCTCTCGATACTGGCGACGCCACCGATTGGCAGCAAGGTGATGTCTCGCGTCCCGATCCCAAAGCGCCGCGCCATCAGCACGTGACCGTATTCGTGCGCCAGCACACAAGCAAACACCGCAAGAATAAAGACCACGGCCTCAATGGCAGCCGGCTGTCCGCCGCGCGCGCCAGCCGCGATGCCGAACCACGCCAACAGGAGGAAGAACGTGAGATGAATGCGGACCTCAGTGCCCGCGATCTTCCCTAGAGAAATCGACCACGCCATTGCCCTGTCGCACCTCGTTTCTTGGTCGGGACCGATGTCCGCGACCTCACCCCACGCCCACGTTTACCGGACCTTCGTGGTGATGGGGATCGTGGACGATCCGCACAAGCGACGCTCACCGATGAGGCTTGGCGTCGCCGTCTGGTCAGCGCCGGCGCAGCGTCATCGCACCACCGCCGTGCGCGCTTGAAAAGGTGACGCTTTGGCTCCCTCCGTTCACCACCACCCGCACGCGGCCGGAGACGTCATATTGCGGGTTGTGAAAGTCGCCGACGTAGCGATTGCCTGAAACATGCAGCAACTCCCCGGTCTGCTGGATTTTGACCGAAGTTGACGCGCACGTCGCACTCACGCCGTAAACTTTGTCTGATCGCCGGCTGTACGTCACACGGCAGCTGACCTTTTCGCGGGCGCCGTCCTTGGGTTGCACGTAGCCCCCGCCGCTCCACGTGCCTGCGAGCGGGTCGGAAGCCGCATGTCCAGGGCCTGCGGCGAAAGCGGCGCACACAGCCAAACCGATCATTCCCTGCCGCCGCATGTTGAACTCCTGTTCTATCTTGGTCCATCGCGCAGATTGCGCGCCAGATGGCAACCATATGCGAGCCGGACCGGTGCCACAAATCGCTTTTGAGCTAAGATGGCGCGTGGCCGGTATCAAGGACTGTGTGGAGACAAGCCCCAATGCACGGCGCCTACACCGTCGCTGAGCCGCCGAGCTTACGTGCTGCAGCCACAATTTGGCGGGAAGATCCCGAGCAAAGCGATAACAGGGGTCTGAACCGATGCCCATGACGCGAGGCTCGACGGCGGCCATTTCCTGCGATCTTTTAATTGTTGGGGCGTCGTTCGCCGGGCTGGTTGCCGCGCGGACAGCCGCGTTGCGCGGATTAAATGTCGTTGTGCTCGAGGCCAAACGCGATGTGGGCGCGCGCGTGGCGACGACCGGGATCCTTGTCAAAGAGGCTGCGGAAGAACTTGATTTGCCCCATTGGTTGACGCGGCGCGTTCACGGGGTGCGCCTCTACAGCCCCTCACTGCGCCACATCGATCTTCACGCGCCGGGCTATTACTTCCTAACCACCGACACGCCCAACGTTCTACGATGGCTGGCTGAAGAAGCCGAGCGGGCGGGTGCGCGCATCTTGCGGGGCCGGCGCTTCGCGGCCGCCGAACGCACTGAGCAGGGATTTCGTATCGCGGGACCGGAAGACATCGCCACCCGATTTATCCTGGGCGCCGATGGCGCCCGTTCGGCGGTGGCGCGCGCCTTTAAGCTTGGCACGAACACCCGCTTTCTGGTCGGATTGGAAGCTGAATACAAAGTGCTGGATGCCGGCGCGAGCGGTCTGCTGCATTGTTTTCTCGATAGCCGGCTTGCGCCGGGCTATCTCGCCTGGGTGGCCCCCGGGCCAGTCGTTACACAAGTTGGCCTGGCGGTGACGGACGGCCATCGCGCCGATCTCGATGCGTTCCGCCGGCACACCGATCATCTCTTCGGCTTCTCAAACGGACATATCGTCGAACGACGCGCCGGACGAATTCCCTGTGGGGGGATCGTGCAACCGTGGGCAAAGCCTGGCGTGATGCTGATCGGCGATGCGGCCGGTATGGTTTCGCCCGCGACCGCAGGCGGCATTCACCAGGCTTTCCGGTTTGGACGACGGGCCGGTCAGACAATCGCCGATCATCTCATTCACGGCGCCCCCGAACCACACAAAGTTCTCGCTCCCGAATTGCCCCAGTTCGGAAAAAAGATGCTCATGCGCGCGCTCCTTGATTGCGCCCCGCCGAATGTCCTCATTGATTTGGCGATCGCCACGGCACCCATGCGCTGGCTGGCCGCGAGGATCTATTTCCACCGCCGGGCAACGGCAAGCGGGGTCGTGCTCGAGCCCCATCCGCAAGCGCCACACCGTCTTGATCCGACCAAAGAGCCGGTACACGCAATGGGCCATGTCCCGAAGATCCGCCGCCTCGACCACTGAACCCCTGCGTGTCTGCTGCTACTTTGGGCGAACGCGATGACGTACGCGAGCAAGCAGCGTTTGCCCGACTTCAGCCCGAATGCACGTAGAGTCAGAGAGTTACGGCGCTCGACTGTCGCTGAACTCCCCACGGCCCGTGTACTCTGCACGGACAATTCGCCCCACCGGGCTCAATCGGCCACGTTGGTTGCAACCCAACAACACATTTGGCATGGTCCGGCCGCGACTCGGGGGCTGGCAAGCCAATGCTCGTATTGGAGCCAGGTCTGGCGATGCATGCCGCACGCCCTCACGGCACTGGGCCGAAGCCAAGTTTGGGGAGATCAACATTATGACGGATATTTTGTGGTGGATCATCGCCTGCGGGGCGTTGGCCATCTTATATGCCGCCTACACCATTCGATCGGTTATGAGCGCTGATCCGGGCAACGCCCGCATGCAAGAGATCGCTGGCGCCGTGCGCGAGGGCGCGCAAGCCTACCTCAACCGCCAGTACACGACGATAGGGTACGTCGGCGCCGCCATTTTCGCGCTCGCTTGGTTTCTTCTTGGTGCACCCGTCGCCTTCGGCTTCCTCATCGGCGCGGTGCTCTCCGGGCTGGCCGGCTATATCGGCATGAACGTGTCGGTGCGTGCCAACGTCCGCACCGCGCAGGCCGCGACCGTCTCGCTCGCCAGCGGCCTCGATATCGCCTTCAAGGCCGGTGCGGTGACGGGCATGCTCGTGGCTGGCCTCGCGCTGCTCGCTGTCGCTGTCTACTACCTCGTGCTCACGTACTTCCTCGGCTATAATCCCTCCGATCGCACCGTGATCGACGCGCTCGTGGCGCTCGGTTTTGGCGCCTCGCTGATATCGATCTTCGCGCGTCTGGGTGGTGGCATCTTCACTAAGGGCGCCGACGTGGGCGGCGACCTCGTCGGCAAGGTGGAAGCTGGCATCCCCGAGGACGATCCGCGCAACCCAGCCACGATCGCTGACAATGTGGGCGACAACGTTGGTGACTGCGCAGGTATGGCCGCCGACCTGTTCGAAACCTATGCCGTGACCGTGGTGGCCACCATGGTGTTGGCGGCAATCTTGTTTGCGGGACAGTCCAATCTACCCGCCCTCATGCTCTATCCGCTGGCCATCGGTGCGGCGTGCATCGTGACCTCGATCATCGGAACATTCTTCGTCAAGCTCGGCCCCAACGGCTCGATCATGGGCGCCCTATACAAGGGCTTTATTGCAACCGCCGTGCTGTCGATCGCGGGGCTCTGGGCGGCCACACAATATGTTCTTGGCGGATACGGCGAAGTCGGCACCGCCCTCGGCCAGCCCATCACCGGGCTGAACCTCATGATCTGCGGCCTCGTTGGCCTCGGCGTCACGGGGCTCATCATCTGGATTACGGAGTACTACACCGGGATCGGCTACCGCCCTGTGCGCTCGATCAGCCAGGCTTCGGTCACCGGCCACGGCACGAACGTGATCCAGGGCCTCGCGGTCTCGCTCGAAGCCTGTGCGCTGCCCGCTCTTGTCATCGTGGCCGGCATCCTCATCACCTACAATCTCGCTGGCCTGTTCGGCACGGCGATCGCGACGACGACCATGCTGGGTTTGGCTGGCGTCGTGGTCGCACTCGACGCCTTCGGCCCGGTGACCGACAACGCCGGCGGTATCGCCGAAATGGCCGGTTTGCCGAAAGAAGTGCGCCGTTCAACCGATGCGCTGGACGCCGTTGGCAACACCACGAAGGCTGTCACCAAGGGCTATGCCATCGGCTCGGCGGGCCTCGGCGCCCTCGTGCTGTTTGCCGCATTCAACTACGACCTGCAGCACTTCATCACCGAAGCCAATCGCGACGGCTCGACGTCGTATCAATACTTCAAAGGGGTTTCGGCCAACTTCGGTCTCGACAATCCGTATGTCGTCGTCGGGCTGCTGCTCGGCGGTCTCATCCCGTACCTGTTCGGCGGCATCGCCATGACGGCGGTG
>JAKALI010000132.1 GCA_021813195.1 Pseudomonadota bacterium | reverse complement strand
GGTTATGAAGACTTCGACTACGTTGGCGTCGGCGGCCTGATCAACTTCTAAGCCGATTGCACTCCCAACTGGTGGAAGGTCGCCTGGCAACGGGCGGCCTTCTTGCTTTTGTTGCAGTTGAACTGCGCCCGCTCACCGGGATCTGACGTCGCGTGGATACGATCGCCGCTTGGCCCGTTTTTGCACCAACGTTACGGCGGCTCAGCTCAGCGGTTTCTCAGTCGCCCTGCACGTCGCCTCCGCCACCCGTTCGAGTGTGGCCTGGAACGGGAAGGAGCGGCGGAAGATCATCAGCTCCGGTCCCGTGTCGCCCAAGAAGTATAAGCGTTCCGGCTCGCCATTCTGGCGCGGGCGGTAGTTCGCTTCCACAACGTACTCCTGCGTTCCGGCGGCGAGTGACCACCGCCCTTTGAACGCGCCGAAGTGATGAGGTTCACCATGGGCCGTCAGCTGCAAAGGCTGCCCGCCGCACTCAGAACCCTTTTTCACTTCGATCCCGCACCAGGCGGTCCCGCATGGCACGATATCGAGCACGACCTCGCAGCTTCCCGTGCCGCAGCGCTCAGGATCATGGCGCAGCGCATAGGGCGTACCGCTCCAGCGGCCTGTGATGTTGGGCGGTGTGGGTGGGGCGATGATCTCGGCGTCGCGTTCACCGGCGAGCGTGGGCGCCGCAGTCGCGCCACACAGCAGCGCGATCATGGCGCCCATGACGAGGCTTGCCGCACCCTCCGCACCTGGCTTTGCGCCGCGCACACTGCTCGCACGGGGCGCTCTGACATTGGCGTGCAGTTTGTCGGCAATCGTTGCGCTCGTCGCGCTGGCATCGGGGTTCGGCATCCTCGCACTTCCTTTCGAGATGTGGGTTTTGGACCAGCGTCTGCCGGCCGTCTTCCGCGTGCACATGGTGGCCTCCGCACTCGCCCTCCTGCTGCTGCCGGCCGTGATCGGCTTGCGGCATCGTCCCCGGCTACACCGCAGGATCGGATGGCTGTTGGGCGCTTTCGTGGTGCTGGGAGGGCTTTCGGCGTTTCCTGTCGCCATAATCAGCCACTCCTCGGTGGCCGCCCGTGCCGGGTTCTTTGTCCAAGGCCTGGTCTGGCTCGGGCTGTTCGCCGCCGCCATCGCCGCCATCCGTAACGGCGAGCGCGCGCGACATGCCCACCTCATGCTCGCCATGACGGCCGTGACGACGGGTGCGGTGTGGTTTCGCCTCATCACGGGTTCGGCGATCGCATTCGGCTGGCCATTTGAGGTCACGTACGCCCTCGCATCTTGGGTTGCGTGGATCGTGCCCCTCACCCTCGTGATTGCGCACCGGCGCCGCTTGACAGCCTGGGCGTTTCGACCCCCGCGAGCACGCGCGAGCACGGTTGCAGCGCAACCGGCGAGCGCGTAAGCCTCGCGCGGCGTCCCATCCACCGCCGCGAGCCGAGCAGCACCCCCATGTCCGACGGCCCCGACCTTCCCGAGCTTCCCGAAATTACGCCCGAGCACGTTCAGGGTCTCAAGCGCTTGCTCGCCGTAATGGCCGCTCTGCGCACGCCCGAAACCGGCTGCCCGTGGGACCTCAAACAGACCTTCGCGACCATCGCGCCCTATACCATCGAGGAGGCCTACGAGGTGGCGGACGCCATCGCGCGCGGCGACATGGCCGACTTGAAAGACGAACTCGGCGACTTGCTCCTCCAGGTCGTCTATCACGCGCGCATGGCCGAGGAGGCCGGCGCCTTCGCCTTTCCCGACGTGGCCGATGCGATCGTGCGCAAGATGGTGCGCCGCCACCCGCATGTCTTCGGTTCGCGCGAAGAGCGCGCGGCCGGCGCCGCGCCCGACTTCTGGGCCCGCATCAAGGCCGAGGAAAAAAACGCGAAAGGCAAAGCCGGCGACGGCGCGCCCGCCTCACTTCTGGCCGACATACCCGCCGCCCTGCCTGCCCTCACGCGGGCCGTCAAACTCCAGGACAAGGCCGCGCGCGTCGGCTTCGACTGGCCGAACCTGTCGCCTGTCTTCGACAAGCTCAAAGAGGAGATCGCGGAGTTGGAAGAGGTCGCCGTGCCGGCCGATCCGCGCGTCAATCCGCAGGCACCGATCACCGACGCCGCACACGCCCGCATCATGGAGGAATTGGGCGACGCGCTGTTCGTCCTCGCCAACGTCGCGCGACACCTGAAGATCGATCCGGAGGCGGCGTTGCGCGCCGCGAACGCCAAATTCAGCCGCCGCTTTGCCTACGTCGAAGCGCGCCTGGCCGAGCAGGGATTGCGCCCCGAGGAGGCCGCGCTCGACGACATGGACGCGCTCTGGAACGAGATCCGCGCCCGCGACAAGGCGGGATGATCGGGGACAACCAATGCAACAACTCAACTCTGCCAATAGGCAAGCCACCCCGCCGTACAGGGCTCGCGTAAGCCTGCAGTGTTTAGCGGCTAGGGTGATGTCGGGGCGACCTCGAAATTTTCCGAAGCCCTTTCGGTTTGGTCTTCTTCTGTTTCATCGAGATAGCGAACATCTTCGTCCATCTCGTCAAATTCGTAATCAACCGGCTCACGCCCCTCATCCGCTCCCAATGATTTGAGACGCGACTTGGCGGTGGCCTCTTCGGTTCGGGATGAACCGAGGCTTCGAATTACGCGACGATAATCGGCGATAGCAGCACGCGGATGTCCTTGCCGCTCGTGGCATTCAGCGCGCGCAAGCAGCAGTGTTTGCTCGCTGAGCTGATAGCGCACAAGAACGCCAACATCCGATTTGCTCAATCGAAGAGAGCTCGTGAGGTCACGGATTGCCCAGTGACATGACCCTCTTCGTGCATTGATCAGGCCGCGAACAGCCTTCATTGCGCTGTCATGAGGTGCCGCGCGGATTGCTGTTTCCACGCTGTCGAAGGCCGTGTCAAGTTTACCGCGTGCCAACTCATCGAGAGCAATTCGCACTAACAAATCCGCCCTGGCCGTGTCGAATTGGGAATGTGGCACACCTAAGGACTTCACAGCTTCAAAGTCTTGCCACGCTAGAGCAAGGTTCCCTTGCCTAGCCCTAAGCCTACCCCGCTCCATCAATGCCTCGGCCTCATCGAATTTTGAGCCGCCTTCGCGCCGGGCCCAGTTCAAGGCCTGCTCGATCCATCGCAAAGATTCTTCGATGTCTGAACTACCCAAGCGTTTGGCTCGTCCTAAAAGGTAGGCCGATGCCATAGGTGTGGCCGTCTCACCCGCTAATTCCAAGTCAGCGAAGCCGTCGACGCTTGATCCAGTTTCCAAGCGGGTCAGGCCGCGCGCTATGAGCACACGAGCGCGCAAGTCCGGATCAGTTCCCTGCGCGGACGACCATTCCAACGCCCGATCAAAAGCAGCTGATGCCACCTCGGGCTGGGATTGGGCCAACGTCATACCTTGCAAAAGATGGTATCCGATGACTTCGACGCGAAGATTGCTCCCCACCTGCTCGAAGTCACGAACTGCCTCGTTTTCTCTGCCCAGACCATTAAGGGCTTTGCCGCGTTCGAAATGAGCGAGCTCTTTCCATTCCTCCCGCGAACCACGACGCGCTGCCCAAGATATAGCTGTTGCGAAGGCAGCAAGGGCCTTTTCGTTGCGACCATCGTTGAGAAGACCGAAAGCCTTATCAAGAAACACCCTGGAAATATCGTGGCCAAGATCCAGTGCCTGTTTGAAATCGGCATCCGCGCCGGCGCGGTCATTCAACTGCTCGCGAGCGACGCCGCGAGCAAGGTAAGCTGCTCCAAGTTGCCAGGATCCGATATCGTTATGCTGGGACAACATAGCGATGATGTCATCGGCCTCTCGCATGGCTTTTTGCGGCCGCCCATACATATTCTCAAGATTGGCTGAGTAAATTCGCGCGCCGACATCGTACGGCCACAAGTTCCGCCGCTGACACCACTGGGGCGAAGCTGCCGACAGAAAATAGAATTCTCTCTCGCGGGGATCGAGGCAGCGTTGTACGCGGTTCTTTGCGGTGGAAATCAATTCCTCAAGGTCATTAAAAATTGTCGTCGCCCGTAGTTCGCCGCCTGTCCAAATCCTTACTAATTGGTCGTCGGTCGATCGCAGCCTCGCCGCAGAGGGGGAGGTTGCGGCGCCAGCGCTGATGAGATCACGCAATTCACCGTTGGCGGCGTCCCACAATCTCACGTTGCCGTCGTCTGAACTCGTGACGATCAAGCGTCCGTCGTGGCTGAACTCGGCACGCCACATTGGCGTAGCTCCACCGTCCAAGACGAGGAGTTCACGCCCGTCGCTAATGCTCCAAATGCGAGCGCTGCCGTCACGCGAAGCTGTGACGATGGTGCTGCCGTCCGGACTGAACATGGCGCTGCGCACACCATCAGTGTGGCCGCGCAATCGAAATAGCTCCTCGCCCGACTGAATTCGCCAGACCCTCGCGGTATAATCTTCCCCCGATGTAACGATGTGCTCTCCCGAGCCATCAAACGCGAACGCGTTGATCGCGTTCTCAGTCATCGCGCCATGCCGGAAGCCTTGCACCTCCGTGCCCGACTCCGTCTCGATGACGCGTGGAGCGCCGTTGAAGTCGAGAACACCGATCTTACGGCCATCATCTGACCAAGCCACTTGGATGATATTGCCGTCTAGTTTAAGGAGTTCTTTCAGTTTGCGGGACGACGCGACATCCCAAAGCTCGACCGTGCCATCGGACTTCGCCAATACCAAACGATCCTTGCTTCGGCTCAAGACAACATGCGTAATTCGTAATTTTGGCACCTCATCGCCGGCCAGCGACGTGGTCGTCTCATGGATGACTGGCAGCTCGGCTACTTTGGAACCGTTGACGGTATCCCAAAGCTTCACCCGCCCGTGCGAAGCCGTGACGGCGAGCGTACCGTCCCATGACAGGTTTGCGGCATCATGCTCAATTTCAGGCTCCAGCCGGAGCTTCCGCTCAAACTCTCCGTTGAGCTGCCACAGTCGCGCCGAACCATCGAACGATGTCGTCAGTACGTCTAAACCCGACTTACTGGTCGCCACGCTCGCAATTCGTCCGCGATGTCCGTCGAGCTGTTCAAAAAAGTCTCCGGAACGAGCGTCCCAAACACCTACTGAAGCTTCCCGCAGAAGTGCCAAAACATAGGCGCCATCTGGACTGAATATTGGCTGCCCGATGCCCCAAGCACTCCAATCCAGGTGCGACACACGACGCTGGGAGTCAATATCCCAGATTTCGGCTTTCTCACCAGAATCTGCTGTCAGCGCAAAGCGTCCGTCAACACTCAGGATCGGCTCTGAGACGTTACCCGAGACATACTGCAGAACAAAGCGGAGCGCGCCGAAGCGTCGAACCTCGCGTCCGTTTTCCAAGTTCCAAACACGGACCGTGCCGTCTCTCGACGCTGACGCTAGTGTTTCACCACCAGATTGAAACGCAACATCGATAACGGGTTGCTCGTGTCCCGTCAGCCGCAGAACCTCGGCTCCATTGGCCAGGCGCCAGACACGGATTGTCCCATCGAAAGATGCCGTCGCAACGCTTTCGCCGGAAGCATTGAATACCGCTCGCGTAACGTAATGGAAGTGGCCAGAGAGCGTGTTGAGAAGATTGCCAGTTTGGACGTCCCAGATCCGCGCCGTATTGTCGACAGACGCCGTTGCAAGGCGCTGGCCTGAGGCGTCGTAACTGACGTGGATGACGCCACCCCAGTGCTTCTTGAAGTGCGCCCGCAATTTCCCTGTTGCCGCATCAAAAATGCGCACCGATCCATTTCCCTGACCGACCGTCAGCGTCGTCCCGTCGGGACTGAATGCGGCGCTCTCGACGCTGTTACTCCCAATATCAAGCCGGGCTATCTCCTGACCGTCAGAGACACGCCAAAGTCGTGCCGTCCGATCGTCCGAATAGGTCAATGCCAGGGTTCCTTGTAGATTTAAGCGGCCAAATTTGACTACGTTGACGTGCCCTCGAAGCACCGCATGTTCCCGCAATAGGCGGAAGTTGCGTCGGAGCTGAGCCTGAGCGAGTGGCACATAGGCGCGTTCGATGCCTTCCTGCTTGTCCGGCAGAGCTTCCAAAGCGAGAAGAGTCGCTAAACCGGCGGGTCCCATGCCGCGGGCGTCGGTCAATGTCGAGGCATAGCTCGACAACAAGCCGGACTCTGCCCTCTGCGCTTTGATCTTCAGGTCCTGTTCAAGATTTCCTTGCAAATATACGATATATAAACCTGCTATCAAAACGAACACCAGCGCTGACACGGCTAGCAGGGCCTGTGACCAGCGTGCAGCCCTTCGGGCTGCTTCGATCGCCGCAACCTGCGCGATCTCGCGGGCCTTCTGCGCCTCCTCGGCCTTCTTCGCCGCGGCCTCCGCGCGCTCGGCCGCGGCAATGGCTTCGCGGGCGAGCCGTTCACGTTCGGCGACTTCGCGCTCGCGTGCGGCGGCGTCTGCGTCTTCCCCCGCGCGCGAGGCGGCGAGATAGCCGCGCTGCAGGTCCGTCAGGTCGGGGGCGGTGATGGGACGGGAGGCCGCCCAGCGCTCCGCCTCCAGGAGCGCGCTGCCGCGCAACAGGCGATCGGGGTCGCGGCCCTTTGCCTCCCAGGCTTCCGCGCGCAGCAGCACGTCGCGATGCTGGCGCAGCCAGCCCAGGTCCGCTTTCAGGGCCGCATCGAGTTTCGCGAGTCCCTGCCCGAAACCAGACCCGGGAACCGTGGGCTCGCTGTAGAAATGAATGTAGTGGAGCTGGCGCAGGCGTTCGGGCGGCTTTTGCTCGCCGAGCGGCAGGGCGATCAGCGGGATGATGCGCTTGCCGAGCTTGTAGGCCTCCTCCACCTCCCAGGCGCATATCTCCGATCGCGCGCTCTCGGGCGACATGACGAACACCACCGTATCGGCTTCCAAGATCATCTCGCGCAGGCGCGGCTGCCATGCTTCCGCCCCGGAGATGCCCTGCAGGTCGAGAATGGCGCGATGGCCGAGTAGCTCGAGGGCCTTGGCGAGCTGTGGCGCGAAGTCGAGGCAATCGCGGCGGGAATAAGAGATAAAGACCCCGAGGCGGTCTTCGGCGGCGGGCGCGGGCGACGGCTCAGTGGTCGACCCGCGAGATGGCGAAACGCTGAACATGGGCTCCCACCCCGCCCATAAAAAACAAAAAATGCAGTGCGCCAACGGTAGGGCTAATCCGGCATGCGGTCAACGACGGACGTCGCCGCGCGGCGGGCGCGCCGCTCAACCTCGCCCGGCCTTCGAGGCGACCGGTTCGAGGACACGACTTTCGTCGTCCGCCGTCCTCGACTACACCCGCTGGAACGGCTGTGGGCACGACGTCAGGGGAGATCGAAGATGCCAGGGAATTCGGTGCGCGAAGACTTGGAATATGCTCTCGACCGCATCGGCGCCGAGGTGGTCCACGTCGGCCTATTCGATTACGCCAGCCTATTTCGTGAGCGCCGTTTGAGCCGCCCGGATTTTCTGGCAACATGCGACAGCGCGGTGTTCGGTAATGTGCTGCCCAAGTGGGATGCATCAGACAACATTCTCATGGCCGGCCCCTACCGCAGCGGACCCATCGCGATCGATCCCGCATCCGTGCGCCGCTATCCGTTTGAGCCCTCCGCCGCAGCCGTCGTCGCCGACTTCTCGGGCCCGCAGACCAGCATCATGCCGCGCCAGGTTCTCCGCCACACGATTGCAGCGCTGAGCACCCGCGGCGTCGCGGCCAAAGCCGCCTTCGAATTCGAGTTCATCGTGTTGAATGAGACCGCCGACAGCCTGCGCGTAAAAAATTTCTCCAATCTCGCCCTTTTTGCTGCCGATAATCGCTGCTGGTCGGGCCAGACCGCGGCCACCTGCGCACCCTTCTTGAACGACCTCGAGGCAGTTCTTAGGGCCGGCGATGTGGATCTCTACTCGCTGTGCGTCGAATTGGGGCCGGGGTGCTTTGAAGCGACACTGCGTGCTAATCCGGCCCTGCGCGCAGCCGATGACGCCGCCTTTTTCCGCATGTTCACGAAGGCGTTCTGCCGCCAGCGCCATTTGACTGCGTCCTTCATGGCCCACACGGGACAGGGCTTCGCCTCCATCGGCGGCCACGTTTGTGTGTCACTGGAAGACGCCGCAGGTCGCAACCTGTTTGCCGATCCCGCCGATGCGCAGGGTTTATCGCCGACCGCGAAGTCATTCCTGGCCGGTCTCATCGCCACGACGCCCGAAGCCTTCGTCATGCTGGCCCATACCGTCAATGCCTACCGCCGGTTCGCTCCCGGCAGCTGGGCACCCAAGACGATGAGTTGGGCACCCTACAACTACGCCGCCGCGGTCCGCGTCGCCGCCGAAACGCCCGAGCGCACGCGGCTCGAACTTCGCTTGCCCGGTAGCGACTGCAATCCGCATTTAACGCTCGCCCTGGTGCTCGCCGCCGGCCTCGACGGTATCGAGCGCAACCTCACCCTCGACACCGAACCAATCACAAGCGGCGGCCCGAACGAGATCCCGCCCGGAGCATCGCGCCTGCCGCGTGATCTCCTCGAGGCTACGCGACGATTCCGCGCGAGCGCGAAGGCCCGAGAGTTGTTTGGGTCCACGTTCGTCGATCATTTCGCAGCCATCTGCGAAGCCGAGGATGCCGCGCTCCGCCCGGCCGTCAGCGCCGAGGAGCGTCAACGGTATCTCGAGGCTGGGTAGTTGGTATCCCTTGCGCCGACCCGGCGACCCGGCATCCAGCATCCCGTTTGGCGCCCTTGTGAGAAGTTTACGATGCACTATGCTCTCGTGCGACCGCACCCGCCGCTCAGCCCCAGTCGGTGAACGGCGGATGAACCGTCCGCTCAAGGGCGGTTCAGGCGTCCTGTGGGACATGTTCCGCCATATCCGCGTCACCGGAGCATCCCATATGACCCGCGCCATTCTCAGCATCCAGGAGGGTTTCCAGATGTCCGAGCAAACCATGTCTGCCAAGTCGTCCGGCAGCGAGCTCGACCGGCTGATCACGTTCTTGAAGTATGCCGCGTTCGTCGTCACCATCCTGGGC
>JAKALI010000131.1 GCA_021813195.1 Pseudomonadota bacterium | reverse complement strand
CTTCATGGCGCGGCTGATCTTCTGCTTCTTCGCAGAGGACACCGACATATTCAACGGCATCGGCTTGTTCACCGCCACAGTCGATCAGATGAGCGAAAGAACTTCATCGAACACGCATGAGGTGATTGGCGAAATTTTCCGTGCCATGAATACGAAGATCGAGGACAGGGCGGCTGCAAAGCTGCCGCGTTGGGCGGACCCATTTCCGTATGTGAACGGCGGACTTTTCTCTGGCAGTTTGGATGTGCCTGGTTTTAGCAAGATCGCGCGCTCCTATCTAATTCACATCGGCAATCTCGACTGGAAGAAGATCAACCCAGACATTTTCGGTTCGATGATTCAGGCCGTTGCCGAGGACGAAGAGCGCGGCGCGCTGGGGATGCACTACACCAGCGTTCCCAATATCCTAAAGGTGCTGAATCCGCTGTTTCTCGACGACCTGCGGGAGAAGCTGCGGGAAGCAGGTGGCAATTCCCGCAAGCTCCTCAATCTGCGCAATCGCATAGCAAAGATCAGAGTGTTCGATCCGGCCTGTGGGTCCGGAAACTTTCTCGTCATCGCCTATAAGGCGATGCGAGAAATCGAAGCGGAGATAAATTATCTGCGCAAAGAAGATGGGCGCAAGAGCGAAATACCGCTCACAAACTTTCGCGGAATCGAATTGAGAGACTTTCCTGCCGAGATTGCGCGCCTCGCACTCATTATCGCGGAATTTCAGTGTGATGTGCTTTATCGGGGCCAGAAGGAGGCTCTTGCCGAATTCCTTCCGCTCGATGCGCAGAATTGGATCACTCGCGCAAACGCATTGCGGCTCGACTGGCTAAGTATCTGTCCTCCGACAGGAAGCGGCGTCAAGCACCACGCCGACGACTTACTCCATACTCCGCTCGATCAAGCGCAGATCGACTTTGAGAACGAAGGGGGCGAGACCTACATATGTGGCAATCCACCCTACAAGGGGAGCCAGTCCCAAAGTGATACCCAAAAGGCTGACCTCGAAGAACTGTTCACTGGCACGTCGATCAACTGGAAAGGCTTAGATTACGTCGGGGGGTGGTTTCTCAAGGCATCGAACTACTGCAAACAGCAACCCGCCGCTTTTGCATTTGTCAGCACCAACTCCATCTGTCAGGGGAAAGCTGTTTCCGGGCTTTGGCCTCACCTTCTTGGTGCCGAGCTAGAAATCGAGTTTGCGTTCACCAGCTTCAAATGGGCAAATCTTGCGAGTCACAACGCAGGTGTCATCGTCGTTGTTGTGGGCGTTTGTAGGCGGAATGCTTCACGCAAACGGCTTTTTGTAGCTACGTCGGATAAAGCGATTGAAACGAGAGAGGTCAAATACATCAACGCCTATCTCGTAGCTGGACCCGAAATTTATGTCGAACCAAGGAACCAGAATCTCAGCGGTCTGAGTCCAATGGCATTTGGAAATATGCCGATTGACGGGGGCTTCCTTTCGTTCACGAGGGACGAGCTTGATGCTGCCGGTCTGCCAGACGATTTTCGGGATCGATATATCAGGAAAATATATGGCGCTGCCGAATACATTCGGGGCCAAGAGCGGTTTTGCCTTTGGATCGGCGACAATGATCCAACTGAACTAAGCAAGCAACCTGCCATCAAGAAGCGCCTCAACCAAGTTCAGAAGTTTCGCGAGGAGTCGAAGCGGCAGGCTACGCGCGCATTGGCACATGAACCGTTTCGTTTTGGATGGATTGCGCAAACTGGAAACGAGGTTGTAACCATTCTGCCGCGCATTTTATCTGAGAGGCGCGAGTATATTACAGTGGGGCAGGAGCCGATTGGGACGCTAACGACCGATCAGGCGTATGCTCTTTACGATGCACCGCTCTGGAATCTCGCCGTCATAGCGTCAAAGCTGCATATCGTCTGGATTACCACGGTCTGCGGTAAACTAAAGACCGATTTGCGCTACTCCAATACGTTAGGTTGGAACACCTTTCCGCTGCCCAATCTCTCTGACAAGAACAAGGCTGACCTGACATGCTGTGCTGAAAACATTCTGTTGACACGCGAGTCTCATTTTCCTGACACGGTCGCCGACCTCTACGATCCTGACTATATGCCAGCCGATCTGCGTGAAGCACACGAGCGCAATGATGAAGTGCTAGAGCGCATTTATATCGGTCGCCGCTTCCGAAATGACACCGAGCGCCTGGAAAAATTGTTCGATCTCTACGCAAAAATGACTTCATCACTGGGCACCGCTAAGAAGCGGAACGCGGGGGCAAGCGCATGACAGGCTCGCACAAATCCGTGCCGTCAATTTCCGTTTCCTATGCCCGGAATGGCAATTCAACGAAGGCTAATGCGCTTGGTATGCGGCCCATGCAGGAGCGCGCTTATGAGAAACGCGGCGAGCAATATCTCCTTATCAAATCGCCCCCAGCCTCGGGCAAGAGCCGGGCGCTCATGTTTATCGCGCTCGACAAACTGCAAAATCAGGGTCTCAAGCAGGCCATCATCGTTGTGCCTGAGAAGACCATCGGCGCGAGCTTCAACGACGAGCCTTTGACCAAATACGGCTTCTCGGCTGACTGGCATGTCGAACCCAAATGGAATCTCTGCAATGCGCCGGGTTCGGACAACGGCGGGAAGGTCAATTCAGTTCGCGCGTTTCTGGATAGCGACGATAAGGTTCTAGTCTGCACCCATGCCACGTTTCGCTTCGCGGTCGATCAGTTCGGGGTTGAAGCATTCGATGATCGCCTGATCGCGGTAGATGAATTCCATCACGTTTCTGCAAACCCGGACAACAAACTCGGCCTCCAACTCGGCCAATTCATCGCGCGTGACAAGGTGCATATCGTGGCGATGACGGGTTCCTATTTCCGGGGTGATGCCGAAGCGGTTCTTGCCCCACAGGACGAGTCGAAATTCGATACCGTCACCTAATACCTACTACGAGCAACTGAACGGCTACGAATATCTCAAGCAACTCGACATCGGGTATTACTTCTATTCCGGCCCTTACGCGGATGACATTCTCAAGGTTCTCGATCCAACTGAGAAGACCATCATTCATATCCCCAACGTCAATTCACGCGAGAGCACGAAGGACAAGATCAAAGAGGTCGAACACATACTTGGTGAACTGGGGGAGTGGCAAGGGATCGACGCGGCGACCGGCTTCCAACTGGTCAAACGACCCGATGGCAAGGTTCTGAGGATCGCCGATCTGGTCGATGACGATCCGGCAAAGCGCGACCGCGTTTCTTTGTCCCTGAAAGACCCGTTGCAAAAGGACAACCGCGACTATGTGGACATTATCATTGCCCTCGGAATGGCGAAGGAGGGCTTTGACTGGATTTGGTGCGAACACGCTCTGACGGTCGGCTACCGAGCAAGCCTTACCGAGATCGTGCAAATCATTGGGCGCGCGACACGCGACGCACCGGGCAAGACGCGCGCCCGGTTTACGAACCTTATCGCGGAACCGGACGCTTCCGAAGAAGCAGTGACCGAGGCCGTGAACGATACGCTCAAGGCCATCGCGGCAAGCCTTCTCATGGAACAGGTTCTTGCGCCGCGTTTCGAGTTCAGGCCCAAGAATCCAAACAATGAAGCAACGCCCGGCTTCAACTATGGCGAGGGTGGCTATGATCCCAATAAGACGAATATCGGCTTCAACGAGGAGACAGGGAAGTTCCAGATAGAAATCAAGGGCCTCGCCGAACCCAAGAGCAAAGAAGCGGCGCGCATCTGTCAGGAAGATTTGAACGAGGTAATTGCAGCTTTCGTTCAGGACAAAACCGCTATCGAGCAGGGCTTGTTCAATGAGGAGCTAGTACCCGAGGATCTGACCGTCCTTCGCATGGGCAAGATCGTCAAGGACAAGTACCCAGAACTTGACGCGGAGGATCAAGAAGCCGTGCGGCAGCACGCCATCGCGGCGCTCAACCTGACTCAACAAGCCAAGCAGGTTGCGTTGGAAGGCGATGGCGAGCAAAGCGCCAACACAGCGCTTATTGACGGCGTGCGCAGATTCGCGATGGATGTTCGCGAACTCGATATTGACCTCATCGACCGCATCAATCCGTTTAGCGAGGCCTACGCCATCCTTGCCAAGGCGATGACGGAGGACAGGCTGAAGCAGGTGCAAGCGGCCATCGCTGCCAAGCGCACCAGCCTGACACCGGATGAAGCCAAGGAACTCGCCATAAGGGCCGTGAAGTTCAAGAGAGAGCGTGGGCGCGTTCCCTCAATCAGCGCGACGGATGCTTGGGAAAAGCGGATGGCGGAAGGCGCTGCCGCCTTTGTCAGATACAAGGACGAAGGCCGCTATGACTGACTTCGATCTTGATGAACTGCGCGCCGAACTCGACGAATTCGCCCAGCCGGAAAAGAAGGGCGGGCGTTCCGCGCACGAGGAGCGCATCATCGCGGGATTTGAGGAGATACAGCGGTTTGTCGAAACGCACGGTCACGCGCCCGAGCATGGCGAAAACAACGATATTTTCGAGCGACTTTACGCTGTCCGGCTGGATCGCCTTCGCACGCTGGAGGAATGCCGGTCGCTTCTTGCGCCATTCGACCGGCAGGGACTGTTGAAAGGGGCCGCCGCAGCGCCGGTCAACACCGGCGAGTCGATTGACGACGAAGAGCTGCTTGCCGAATTGCGGGATGCAGCGGGCAGTTCGGAGATCACCGATCTGCGCCATGTCCGCACGAGTGCCGACAAACGGGCGGCGGAGGAGATCGCCAATCGGGAAAGATGCGAGGATTTTGATCGCTTCAAGCCGCTGTTTGAGAAGGTACAGCAGGAGATTGAGAGCGGCGTCCGCCAGACCCGCCCATTTGAGCTAAAGGCGGAAATCAGGCCTGGCAGTTGGTTCATCGTCGGCGGCCAGAAAGCCTATGTCGCCGATATGGGAGAGATATTCTCTAACGCGCAAGGCAGGACCGATGCTCGGCTGCGCGTGATCTTCGACAACGGCACGGAAAGTAATTTGCTTATGCGGTCATTGCAGCGAGCGCTCCATAAGGACGAAGCCGGACGGCGCATTACCGACCCGGTAGCGGGTCCACTGTTCGCCGGTGACAATTCAGAGGGCGACTTAGCGAGTGGCAAAATCTACGTTCTGCGCAGCAAATCGGATGATCCATTTGTCGCGGCAAACCGGGATATTCTACACAAGATCGGCGTGACTGGCGGAGATGTGAAACAGCGCATTGCAAATGCCAAGCTCGACCCGACCTATCTCATGGCGGACGTGGAAATCGTTGCGACCTATGAGCTTTATAATGTCAACCGCATCCGGCTTGAGAACGTTATCCATCGCATCTTTGACTCGGCGCGGCTCAACATTGAAATCAAAGATCGTTTCGGCAACCCCATAATACCGCGCGAATGGTTTCTAGTCCCGCGCTTCGTGATCGATGAAGCTGTGGACCGGATTATGAATGGGTCGATAACCGATTACGTGTACGATCCGAAGTCGGCGGCACTGGTAAGAACTGGTTAGACGTGACGGTCACCGAGAAATGCCAAAGCGCCGGAAGGGGAATACGCTGGAGAAATGGGAAGTCGCACTTGTAAAGGCGATGTTGGAGCGCGGCGGATACAACGATCAGGATATTCTTGCATTCTTCACGCGCCCAACGCGCTCCGTGAATCACCGAGCGATTGGGGAGATCAGGACTGGCAAGAAGCATAAAGCCCTCAAGGCCGCGCCCGCTGGTGAGTTGGACGAATTTCTCGCAGCGTGGCCGGATCACGACCCCCAGACGGGACTGTGCCTTCGCGGCGACGAACTCCTAATAAAAGCACGCGAAGGGATGATCGCTGCCGTACAGACGTTCAACAGTGTCGGTCTGAATTTCCGAGCGGAGCTATTCATCGTAACAGCGATAATAGCGTGGACATACCTTCTGCATGCTTGGTTCAAACGCGAAGGAATCGATTATCGATACAAAGACGCAAAAGGCGCCGTGGAAAAGACGAAGCAGGGAGCGGAAAGATATTGGGAGTTAGGAAAATGCCTGTGTCATGCACGATGTCCGCTCCCGGTTGGTACAGTCAAAAATTTGGATTTCTTGTTAGAACTCCGCCATGAGATAGAGCATCGCTCCACGAATCGCATCGATGATGCGGTGAGCGCGAAGTTGCAGGCGTGCTGCATAAACTTTAGCGACGCTATCAAGGAGCTTTTCGGCAAGCAGTTTGGACTGGAGCGGCGGCTTCCCATCGCGCTCCAGTTCGTTACTTTTAGCGCCGACCAACGAGCTATCTTGAAGAGCGCCAGCGATCTTCCCGGTCATATCCAGACGATGATGGATGCCTTTCACGCCGGACTAACCGCAGACGAACTGGCCGATCCTAGATTTGCTTATCGAGTGGTTTTTGTCCCCAAGCTTGGTAAGAGGGCTTCGGCCGCCGACGCTGCGGTGGAGTTTGTGAAGGCTGATTCAGAAGAGGCACGGGAAATTAGTCGGGTCTTGCTCAAGGAGGTGGATAAGCCTCGATACGCCGCAAAGCAGGTTGTGGACTTGATGAAGGCCGACGGCTTTCCCAAGTTCAATTTGCAGAAACATACCGAGTTGTGGCGTGTCCTGGAGGCCAAAGACCCAGCGAAGGGCTACGGGAAGGCGGGCGTCTACAAAGGCACATGGGAGGGGTTTGAGCTGTGGGTTGCGCGCGTGAGAGCGCACTGCCAAGAACAAGGAGACAAGTACCGCTAGCCGCATCTTATCGTGTGCGCGGACGTGGTTGCGATAGATCGCAAATGTGTACATGCCGAGACAGACACAACGGCCATCACCCGTATGAGCTTTCGGCGGTCAAGCGCCGAACGCCGGCCCTCTCACATCAATCGCCAATTCGCTAGCGAACGCCGCGTCCCACGGCCGCTCAAGAAAGCAGAAGCCGGCCAGAGATTGCGCGAAGGTGATACCTTCGTCGGCCATGTAGCGCGCCACCGCGTTGCGCGCCCAATCGTCATCCCGAAAGCGTCCGCGTCTGTAAAAATCGGCGAAATCTTCTAGACCGTCTTTATGAAACGCGCCGTTGGAACAGAGCAACAGCCGAACAGGGCCGCGTTCGCTCTCGGACAGCAGCGTAGCCTTCTGTTCGGCTTCTACAGTTCTTTGAATAAACGACCATCTGGCTTTTATCTCCTGGCCTGAAATCGCCGCGCCCGCCCAGGTTCGGCTCACTTCAAGTCGCGCATTGTTTGGGAAATCAGCAGTCAGGCGCTCAAACCGATGCCATGAGGCATCGTCATCTATCCATTTCGGGGCCACGGTTTTCACATCCACCCAGGAGCGTGTACCGTCCGGCCATTCCAGTCCGAAGTCGATTGACTTGCCTGTATTCTTCAACGGCGGCTCGTACTGGATTGCGACCTCGCTGGCGTCGAGGCGCAAAAGCGCCACCGCCGCAGCAAGTTCGTTGGCATCTTCGATAATCGGGCGCACCTGGCCGCCCGCCCGCCAGCGCGTGACGGCCCCCGAAAACCGCGCAATCAGCTTATCGGCATCCTTGAAGCGCGGATCGGCGCGCAGCGCCGGGAACACCTGTTGTTCAATGTCCGCAATCCACGGTTCGATGTAATCAAGCGCGCTCACGGCGTTTATTCCTTCAACACCTAAACCTCGAAACCGCCATTGTCCTGCTGCATCACGACGATATGTCTTTGAACCATCTCCCCCCCGACTAATTGGAATCAAACAATCCGGCAAATTCCCTGTCTGTATAATAGCGCAACTTGTCCGCGACGATGGGCCGTTGCCCGGCGAGGAACAGGAGTTCGCGGGAGGCGGGGAGGTTTCGCACTTCGTCCGGGGTGAGCAGCGCCCGGCCGGTGTGATGCTGGGCATAGGAGAGGCCGGACCTGTCGCTATCGAGCGATTGGCTGCTTGTCTCGAACACCACCGTTTCCTGCCCCAGCAGATCGGACACCAGCCGGGCGCTTTCGCGGTCATTGACCCCGAACACTTGCAGCACCGCCACGTTGGACAGGAACGTGCCGGCGCGCGCGCCGTAGGTGGCCTGTAGCTGGTGAACGTCTTGCAGGATCGGCCAGAATTGGACGCCGTAGCCGGCCATCAAACTCATGGCCCGTTCGACCGGCGGCAGATAGCCTACCTGGGCGAACTCATCGAGCATGTAGAGAACCGGAACGGCGGCACGGCCGCCCGCGCGGATCAACTCTTGTAGGCTTTGCGTCACCATCAGCCGCAGCCATCGCGCGTAAGTGGCGATGCGATCCGGGGGCAGCGCCAGGAACACGGTAGCGGTCTCGGTCTTGAGACCGGCAAAGGAAAAATCCGAACGGCCCAGAACCGCCGTCATGCGCGGGCTGTCGAGGAAATGGGTATGGCGTTGAGCGGTGGAGACAATGCCCGACGCCTCGCGGCCGGTCTTGCCCACATGCCGGTTGGCAGCGCGGGCGACCAGCCCGCCCGCCGCCGTGCTGGCCTGCATTTGGGCCAGCACGGCGGCGAAGTCCTGCGGTGATCCGGTGAGATGTTCGCGCAGCCGCGCCAGGGTGCGGCTATGCGGCGGTTCGGCGGTGACGATATGGAGCAGCAGCCCGGCGATCAGCGCCTTGGCTTCCTCGTTCCAGTGCGCCTCTCCGGCTTCGCCGGGCGCGTCATACACCAGGGCATCGGCCAGGGTGGCGGCATCCTCCGCCAGATCGAGACTGACCGGATCGAGCGCGGCCAGTGGATTGAAGGCGGCCGAGGGCTGGCCGGTGATCCCAAAGGGATCGAGGACATGGACCCGGCCGAAGCGCGAGCGGGCGCGGGCCGTGACGCGCGTGTTCTCGCCCTTGGGATCAATGCAGATCACCGAGCGGCGCAACGTCAGCAGGTTGGGAATGACCGCGCCCACACCTTTGCCGGTGCGCGTCGGAGCCATCGTCAGAAGGTGGGAGTCGCCCGCGTAACGTAGCAGCTTTCCGGTTTGCGGATCACGCCCGATCAGAAGCCCGTCCGCGACTTGCGCCAGCGGGCGGGTTTCGGCCGGGGAGGCGAAACGCGCGGTGCCGTGCGTGTCGCCGCCCATGTCGCCAAAGCGGCGGATCATC
>JAKALI010000130.1 GCA_021813195.1 Pseudomonadota bacterium | reverse complement strand
TCCGGATTTCAGACGAGGGCCCGCTGCATGCACCGGTGTCCCGCTTCACGATTCGCCGCAACGAAGACCTCACTCTGATACTGGAGACGGAGGCCCCTGGCAACGCCACGTCGAGGGCTCAGGAGCGACCGTCGGGTGCCGTATGGATGTCGACCGACGAAGTTAAGCTCACCTCGCTTACCGGGCCTTCCGCCACCCTGACGGGAGTGGAACGTCTGTGGGCTGACGGATGAGCTGCAAGTCCGTCGCAAATCGAAACAACAACTTGGCCGTCCCCGGACCAAGATCCGCGCAACACCCGGCCCCCATCCGCTGCAAGTTCCGCCAAGAATTTACGCATCGAGTGCAAGCTCTCAGTTCACGCGGTCATCCCCCTATATGTATCGCATGGTGGAATAAAAACCGCCGTGCGCACCGCAGGCCGCTGCCAAGCCCGCAGCCGGGCAGCATCGCCATGACGATACAGGGATGCCCGAGTGTCGCTGGCGACACGGCCCCTCAATGCGTACATAATGGCGAGCGCGGTGGCGTCGGGAACGATGGTTCGGGCGATTTCCCTCGCGCCGATTATCGCGACATCGGGTGAGCCTATTCAAGGGCGAGCGTATGGCAACCGGATCCAATGACGTCATCCAGAAGATCCTCACCGACCTGGAGGCGGTGCGCGCGACCGAGAAAGAACTTCTGTGGCGGCTGACGGCTCTAGTCGACCATCAAGCGGTAGACATGCCTCAGCATCTCGCCGAGGTCTGCAATGAGGCGAAGGATGTGTTCGGACCGGAGGCAGCAGCCTTTCTCGGGACGCCCCATCCAAAAATGCACGGTCAGATGCCGCTTCTGGTAGCGCAGGAGCCCCAGGGTGCGCAGGAAGTCAAAGACCTGCTTGCACGCATTGCATACGGCGTCTGCTCGTAATCGCGCTGCGCCGCTCGGCAAAATGATCCTGGGTGTGCTCGCGAAGATCAGTCCGCCTCGGTAACAGGGTCTGGCGCACGATTCGGCACAAGATAAATCGTGCTCATAGGCTCCGATGCCCCAGTGACGTTGCATGGCGGGCGTTTTCCGCAATGCTCTCTTGGAACATGGAGGTGCCAAGAGGCGGCGCCCGAGGGCGAGAGTTGATTCTCAGCGCATGCGATGAACAACGTGGAACGTCGCGCGAGAGCAGCGGCCAAGGGTAGCACGCTGATTATCCCGAGACGGAGAGGCCTCGAGTCGACGTGGCTACGCTGCGAGGCGAGGAACCTTGGTCACGTCGACCTTGCGCGAGGCATGCCACGCGTCGTAGGCAGCCTGCATGCGCAGCCACACGTCAGGGCCATCCCCGAAGGCCGCGCCGAGGCGAACTGCGACCTCGGCAGAGATCGGCTTGCGCTCGCGCAGGATGTCATACAAGTGCTGGCGGGACATGCCGAGCGCCTCCGCGATCGCCGTCTTGGGTAGCTTCAGCGCTTGCAGGATGTCTTCGCGCAGCAGAGCACCGGGATGGGTAGGGCAGCGCTTCGTATTCCGTCTTGCAATGATTTCGGCCATGGCGGCTCTCCAGCTAATGGTATTGCTCCAGGTCCACACGCAGCGCGTCCCCGCCTTCAAACTCGAATGTCAGGCACCAGGGTCCATTAACATGGACGGAGTATCGCTGGGGCTTGCCATGCAGGGGGTGGAAATCAAAGCCTGGCACATCCATCTGCGTCACCAATGTGGCGGCATCCAATCTGTCCAGCCTGCGCAAGATGCGCTCGCGCAGTCTGCTGTCAATCTTCCGGCTTGATCCGTTGGACCACAGTTCGGCAAGTGCCTTGTTCCTGAAGCTCTTCAGCACGGAGGCAGTGTAAGCGGATCGCGGACTCGTGTCAAGTAATAGCTTACACAGGCTGATTTCTGATCAGCCAGTTTTGGCCCTGCTCCCCCGCCGGGGGGGGATGGACTCGACCAGCTTTGGACTTGAGCGCCCAGGTGCGCATGGAACTCGTTGCAGCCGCGGCGCAACACCTCTGGCGGCTTCTGCGCCTCGACAGGATCCGCCTCCCGTGCCGCCGCCGACTGGTTTGCTCTTCAGCATCGGGCGGAGGTCTTCCAGCACGGCCAGCGTTTCGCGCGCGCGAACGCGGTATTCGGTCTTACTTCATCAGCGCCGAAAGCCGGACTCTTTATGTGCCGACAGCCGATGTGCGGTGCCCGCTGCACGGCAACCCAGAACATGGGTCCAATCTGCGATCACCCTGTCCCTGGCGGGAATTCAGATTGCCCCTCCTGCCGAGGCATCGAGAAAGTGCGGGAACCCGAGAACCCGCACGATGTTCAGGACGATCCGCTCTCAAAAAGATCGTCACCCTCCCCAATCTCGTACCCCAGTGCCCCATACCCTTTCCGCCGCTTTGCCGCCATCCGGGCCAGCACGGGCACGGCCGAATCGACGTAGTCGTAGATCACCACCGTATGCTTGCCGTCGTAGAGGCGGTGCAGCCGCCCGGCGTATTGCGCCAGGGTGCCGCGCCACGCGATCGGCAGCGCCAGAAAGAGCGTATCGAGGCGCGGGTCGTCGAAGCCTTCTCCCAGATACCGCCCAGTGGCCACGAGTACCCGTTCCTGGTTGGCCGGGATCGCTGCCAGGCGATCCTCGGCGGCACGGCGCTCGCCAGCGCTGCGGCCCCCGCGGAGCAGGACCACATTCGCGGCGAACCGGGATAGCCGGTCTGCAAGCGATTCGGCATGGCCGGCCCGCTCGGTGATGACGAGCGGTGAGCGTCCAGCCGCGAGCGCTGTCAGCACATCATTGAAGATCAGATCATTGCGCTCCGCGTCTGCGGCCAGGGTGTTGTAGAGGGTCTGGATGCCGGGGATTGCTGCGGCCAGGTCCGTGGAAAGATGGAACGAGGTTTCCCGAATCCTGACCTGATGGTGAAATGGGCGTCGGGCAGCCTCCGCTCGGGCGTCCGTTTTCCAGCGGATGGGACCGCATTGCATAAAGATGATCGGATGGCGGCCATCCTTGCGGGTCGGTGTCGCGGACAGCCCGAGCACGTAGCGAGCCCTAGACCGTCGGGCCACCTGCTCGAACCGGTTCGCCGCCAGGTGGTGACATTAGTCCACGACCAATTGGCCGTATTCGGCGACCTGATCATCCACCTCATGCCCGTCGAACAGGCTTTGGATGGTCGCAATATCGATGACACCCGTCGGCTTGCGCTTGCCCCCGCCAATGACACCAATAGCCTTGCGGTCGAGGTCGAGGAAGGCGTTGAGCCGCTCCTGCCATTGAGCGATCAGGGGTCGCCGATGCACCAGCACCAGCGTGTTGACCCCACGCGCGGCAATCACATGTGCCGCCACCACCGTCTTGCCGAACGCCGTCGTGGCGGCAAGAACCCCTGTGTCGTGTTCGAGCACCGCCTTTGCCGCCTGGTGCTGGTCCGGACGCAACGTGCCGCGGAAAGCGACTTCGATCGGGGCGCCTTGTGTGCGCTCGTCGCGCACCGTTACGGCAATTCCGGCGGCTCGGAGAATCGCCATCACCGTGTCCATGCAGCCGCGCGGCAAGCCGATATGCCCGTTCGTGAGCTCGGCGCAGCAAATGATCCGCGGCTTGTCGTACGTCGAAAGGCGAAGCGACTGGGCGGCATAAAACTCCGGGTTCTGGAACGCAGCCACTCGCATCAGCTGCGTGATCATTTGAGATGGAAGTTCCCCTCTCGGAATGTAGAGCTGATCGGCGAGCACGGCGGTGAGCGCCGCGGGGAGAGGTCCGTAGACTGGCGGCGGAACGGCCCTTTTTCGGGAGGGCGGCAGGAGCCAAGGCTCCGCATCGTCATCCTCCATGGGCAATCGGACGGACAGTATCCCGCCGGTGCGGCTGCCTTCTTCCACCAAGGCATTGGCCAGAGATGCGGCGATCGGCTGCTGGTGGGCGAGAAACGCCCACTGGTCCGGAAACGGGACCAGTTTGTCATCGACAAAGACGGAATTGCCCGCCCGGCGCGCCTTGCCCTGCAGTGGCAAGGCGATCAGATTGCCGAGGCCACCCTCCCCCAGGCGATCCTGGCTGGGAAACAATCGATCGTATGACTTGAAGCCGAGGTCGGGCGTGCGATCCAGCGTCCGAGTGATCATGAGTGCGCCCAGGCGCCGGACCTGGTTTGCGGGTATCGGCTCGGCAAAGAACAGCCAAGCGTGCGCACCCTTGCCCGAGCGCGAGCGCTCGATGGCGACAGACAAGCCGTGATCCCTGCAGACGTCGGCGAAGGCACGGACGTCGCGCTGCCAGTCTCCCTCGTCGAAGTCGGCGGCGAGGAATGTACAATGGTCATCGGGGAGCAACGGATAGACACCCGCCACGAAGGGCTTGTCGTGATCGCCGTGGCCTTTGAGATGCCGCGCGATCATCTCGTCCGTGACCGGAAGAAAGGCTTGATTCCGGCAGGCCGTGCACTTGATGGCGGGCTTGCCGCAAACGCCTGGCTTCCATTCGTTGGCACACGCCGGCGCATAGCCGGTCCGCCCGGTATTTGCGTTTTCCCAGCGCACTGGATACACATCCGTTCGACCACGGAACAGGCCCCGGAACAACGCGATCTTGGCTGCTGGCGCCGAATGCTGGTTGACCGGCGCGTCTACGGCGGTTTCTGTGATCGCCGAAGGTTCGCGTCCCTCCAGGCGCTCAATCTCGGTCGATAGCGCGGCTCGCTCGGCGTCGAGCCGGGCGAGACGCGCACGCAGGCTTGCGAGATCTTGGGGCTCTGTGGCCTTTGCCGCCATAACGATAGGCTATCGTCGGACGGGCGACGAAGCCAGCGGCCGGAGTGCTTCCCGTATTCCCCGGGATGGGCAAAGCCAAAGACATGGCCCGAAGCTCTGTTTCTGGCGGGGCTCGGAGCCGATTCCGCGTTCGGTGAGCCGTTCGTGTCGGGACCGCCCCGGCGGATTACATCCCATCGAGTCGCGCCAGCAACTCGACGATGGTTTTATCCTTGTAGATGGCGTTCCGGTGGACACCGCACTGCCTCGCAAGGCGGCAGCGGTTTATCCGTCCGCTTCGCAGCCTGGGCAACGTTCCATTCATCTTCAGTTCTTCGATGTAGCGCCGCAGGTCCATGAGACCGACCCTCACCGGCTGGCTGTGCAGCTGCTGGTCAACTTCATTCCACCGCCCCAGCAGCGTGATCGCCTCCTTATTGTCGTAAAGAACATTTCGATCGAAGCCGCATGCCTTGGCAATTGCGGCGATCTTCGGCCGCCCCGCTCGTCTGGGCAATTCCGTTCCGCTGCACTCCAGGCTCTGCAAATATGCGCGCAGCTTGCGCACGACCCCCGGATTCTCTCGGGCCCTCAACTCCTGCTGCATCTTGCCAGTGGGATGGGTACCAGCATACTCGAGAAGCTTCGACGCATCGGCGCGGAAGATGAATGGCACCCCCTTTCCGTTCTTTCGGGCAATGCTCAGAACGGCGATTCCGCTATCCCTGCAAAGCCGCGTCAGCCGACCGACGGAGGTCTTTCCCATGGTTGCGACCGCCATCAGCGACAGGTATTTCCTGGCGAAAGAATCGACGGAGTTTCGCTCGACGCGGATACGCCCCGCCACGCTCACGGCGCTGAGAAGTCTTCGTCTGACCAGCCCGAGGACGGCCGCGGAATCGCACGACAGGTACAAAGCGGCATCTCTTTGCGTTAATGCATCGTTCGATGGTTTCAGGCGGCTCCTGCTGATGAATTCGGTCACGTCCGCGCGCCGGAATTGAATGGCGGCGATATCCCGACCCGTCATGCCGATTGCATTGATCGTGCCTTCCAGGAAGGCCGCGAGGAAGGATGTCTTGCCGTCGTGGCGCAGGAATCTCATCTGCCGCATCACATGCCCGAGGGATACGGCTTCCCCAGCCGCAACATCGGTCTTCGTCCCGCGCGCACTTTCAAGGAGTTTCTCACGGAACGCCGCCAGATCCGCCTCGTGATAGCCGTGCTTGTGTCTCGGCATGTGTGTCACGGCGTAGTGGCCGCTTTCGCGCAACCCGTGCAGCACGGACACCGGAAGGCCCACGAATGCCGCTGCCTTCCGTTCCTGCATGATCCGGCCCGGGGCTTTCTTGCCAAAATCGAGGGTATCTTCGTCGACGAGGTGCCGGACGTGGTTGGCGCTGTTGATCGAGTGGATTGTGATCAGGCCACGATCTGCCCACCGTTTCAGCGTGATCGGCCGGATGCCCTTTTCGCGGGCCAACTGGCTCAGCGTCAAGAACCTGGCGGGAACGGCATTGCCTTGTGTTCCCTTCAGCAATTTCGGGTCCACGGCAGCCTGGCCCCATTCCGCCTGGCCGAAGGCCACGAATGCATGGCGCAGAAACGCGGCGTCTTTGCGAAAAGCGCTCTGCTTGAACATGGCGAGGTAGAAGGGCTCAAATTGCTTCCTGAGTCCAACTGCGCCAGACGATGTCGCCTTGTACTGCAGCCCGAGGCCTCGGAGCATCTGATGGAATCCTGTTGGGAAGTGAACCAGGCATTCTGCCGCTTCGCACGCCGCGGCGGTCCGGTCACGCTCTCTGGATTGACCCTTGCTCTCCAGGCTGAACCGAGCGAGGGCGCTCAAGATCCCCAGCATCGAGCGCAGCGAGATCGAGTCTAACTCTGCGAGTGGGAGACCGATGTCATTCGTGAGATCGCGCAGCGGCTTTCCATGAAGCTTGGCGCGCACGGCCGCCATCAGTGCCAGCACGTCCGGGGAAGCCGCCTCGCCATGTACCGCGGATAGATCCGCCTCGCAGATGCAGGTGAGAAGTCCCGGGCGAAACCACGAGAGCGGCTCACCGCATGCTGGACAGCGGGACAGGGCTTTGCCGCCGTGAATCGGGCAGGCGACGGCCTGTTCGAGGTCCCAGAACGCATCGACATATCCCTGTTCCACCACACATGCCGGGCAGATCACCGGGTCGCGCAGACTCAAGGGAAGGACTGAGTGATGCTGGCCCAGATCATGGCCCAGGATTTTGAACCGTGTCCTGCCCTCGCCATCCCGCGCCGTATGAGCGATCGCCTCGATTTCCGGTTCCGGCAATCCCGTCACGGACGCGAGCTTCGTCAACGGCAAGGTGCTGCTCGGCGTTCCTTGCCGCTCGAATTCCGCGTAGTCGAGCACGACCCGCGGGCTCGGGTAACCGTTTGCCTCGGCAAGGCGTAGGACGTAGCCGAAGGGGCTCTCGGTAGGCTCGGGATGGGGTGTACGCACCAGCATGGCTAGGAAGCCGACAGGGTCTCAAGCACGCTGTGCCGGCCGCGGCGACGACGCGTTGTCCGCTCCGGTGGCAGTTCCGGGCGCGTACCGATTGCGCGGATCGATTCCAAAAGGCGCTCGGTCGACTCCAGGGGAAAATCCTTCGCAAAAGGACTCGGAGTCGATCCGGGACCGTCCTCCATCAACACCGCCTCTTGGTGGGCACGCCGCAGGTCCTCGAACGTCATCCGATCGGCACCGGCATCCATGGCATTCCACACCGCTTGCCTCAGGAACTTCGTCAGGTATCCGATCAGGCCGCCGGTGGCGCAATAGCACCGGAAAGCCATCTCGTTCGAGTGAAGGGCGGGCACCTGGAAGTGCCGGCGCAGGGACTCGTGGAAAGCCTCGAGGATTGCGACGAATTCCTCCCGCTGGTCCGAGCGGGTCCAGTCGAACCGCGGCATCACGACTGGCGCGAAGAACCGGCCTGCCAGCTGCTCGTTCTGCCGCAGCACCGCCCGGCAGGATGGGAGCCCTGCGACGACCAGCGCGACTTTGGTCTCATCGACCATGATCTTCAACCAGTCGGCGACGCGGTGCATGATCTTGTTCGACATCCGGTCGTAGAAGTGCTGGAACTCATCGATCATCAGCATCCGGGTTCCCGCCTCCGCCATCAGCTTCTTCAGTCGCTTGGTCTTCTGGAACTCCGTTCCGGTGGCCGCGCGAGGATCTTGCATGGCATCGAGCATTGCCTCCGCCAGCCCCTTGATGGTCGGCGTGGATGGGGTCTTGACCCGCAGAATCGGGATGGTGAGCCCCTCCGGCCCCCGCACCGTCGGATGGCTTTCCGCGCACTCCTCAATCACTCGGCTCTTGCCGGTCCGAGACTCGCCAATGACCGCGATACAGATCGGTTCCTGGGCGCGCTCCGCGTGCACGAAGCACTGCTCGAGCCGTTTCAGGCCATTCTCGAACGCCGTGTGCGGCACCAAGGTCGACTCGACGATAGTGCGAATACTGTCCATCTGGGGGAATCCTCTGTATGTCAATCGCGCGCATAGATCGAGGTCGAGCGATCGCGGAATTGGGGTGTGAATTTCTTGCGGGGCCCTGTGGCCACATCTGGCGCGGTCGTCGCGCTCGTAGGCACTGCCTCGGGCGCCGGCGGCGGCGCGGGAACGGTCTTGGACGCACTCTCGACGAGAGCCATGGCGGGGGCCAGGGGCTGAGCTGTGACGGACTCAGGCGCCCGCGGGTGTTCCCGTGCTGGCGTATCCGCCGTCGAGGCGTCGCCCCGGAACCGGGCAATGCGCTTTCTCGTCTTCATCCGCTTGTGCAAGAACTCTTCGTCGATGATCTCCGAAATCCGCAGCTTCGCCTCGAGCCATGATGCTGGACCTTCCTTGCGCCATTCACGGGCGGCGAAGTTCTTGCACACCCGGTGCGTCCATCGATTGAGACCGTTGGCATACTCGAAACTCAGGGCCTTGGCTTTGAACATGCGCGTCTTGTCCTCGGAGAGGACGACGATGTGCCCGAGATCGGAGTCGTCGACTCGAATTTCGACCTCGAGGTTAGCGCCGAGACTCATGCGCAGAGCCGCGAGTTCAGGGGAGTTGTAGAACAGGCTGTCGTACTCGATCCCCTTGTGGCTGAGTCGCCGCTCGACGCTCTTCCCAAGGATGGCGTCGAGCCTCCAGGGGTCGTCCGGCACCTGGATGTCTTCCGGGCAAATCGAGGTATCCCACTTCACCGCCGGCGGGATATGGATCGTCCGGTGCGGCTTCTGGTGGTAGTAATCGACAATCCACAGACGGATGATCTCCTGAAGCCGGCTGAGCCGGATCACGGCGTGCTTCGAAGGGTCGT